>JAHEYR010000167.1 GCA_023251485.1 Bacteroidales bacterium | reverse complement strand
CATTAACAAAATGAAAACAATTGGATTTATCGGTGGTGGCCGAATTACTAAAATTTTCCTGCAAGCCTTTAAAAATGCAGAAGTCTCTTTTGAAAAGGTAACTGTTTTCGACACTAATAACGCGGTGTTGGTGGCATTACAAACAAAATTCCCTTCCATTCATATTACTACAGATGATTTAGCTGGTGTCGCAAAAAATGATATTATAATGATTGGGCTACATCCACCTGTTGTGATGGACACCTTGGCTAAAATAAAAGATCTTATTAAAAAAAAGTCCATTCTTGTTTCGCTGGCACCCAAACTAACCATTGAAAAAATGGCTACACAGCTCGGTGGCTTTGCTAACATTGCCCGAATGAATCCAAGTGCTTCGACCATTGTAAACAAAGGGGTTAATCCAATTTGTTTTTCTCCTGAGATGCCTGTCAAGAAAAGAGGGACACTCTTAAAGTTGATGAAGCCACTTGGTTTTACGCCCGAAGTAGAAGAGTCAAAGATTGAGGCTTATGCCGTAATTACGGCCATGGGACACACCTACTTTTTCTTTCAACTCGAGAAACTAAAAGAACTAGCTATAGACTTTGGCATGGATAAAAAAGAGGCACAAAAAGCAATAGCCGAAATGCTAAAAGGTACTTCAGAAACACTTTTCAATGCCGATTTAACATACAATGAAGTGGCCGACCTGGTTCCGGTAAAACCATTAGCAGAAGTAGAAGAGACCATTAAAGGTTACTACGACCAATATCTGACGGGGATTTACAACAAAATCAAACCTCAATAAATCATAAAACTACGCCAACAGATTTCTAATAGTTGCTATTTTGTCCCGTCTATTTCATCAAAAAACAGGACAAAGAACAACTGTTCTCTCCAATTATTAACAATAAATTAATATCCTCTTATTTATTGCTTAACAGTCATGATGTAATTTTATATTGTGACTGTCAAGTAATTAATTATGGAAAAGACAAAGGTATTATTCGTTGGCGTCCATAACTCCGCACGTAGCCAAATGGCAGAAGCATTTTTGCATCAACTTGCAGAAAATGAATTTCAGGCCGAGAGCGCGGGTATTGAACCAGGCATGCTGAATCCAATTGTAGTAGAAGTCATGAAAGAAGTAAACATTGACCTCTCAAACAATCTAACCAAAAGTGTTTCCGATGTCTTTAAAGAGGGTCGCTCCTATAATTTCATTATTACAGTTTGCGATAAAGCGAACAATGAGCACTGCCCTACTTTCCCAGTAATAGCCAGACAAATAAACTGGTCTTTTAAGGACCCGGCCTCTTTCACAGGAACACATGAAGAAATACTGGCAGAAACGAGGTTCGTAAGGGATGAGATAAAAACCAGAGTCGAAAACTTTGTGAAGACACACCATCTAGTGAAATTCTAAAATACTAAGATGACGGGTAGACCAGAAATGTTGTTTAGAAAATAACACTATGTATGAACTTTGTTTTCGTTTTGAATAAGAAGTAATCTTATATTTGCCCTTTGCTTATCAGATAGTTTCTACTGAAGCTATCTGAACTATTTTTAAACTATAAAGCTACTGAGTAATAAGCGGGGGGAAAGAAAGCTATGCAACGAAAGATTCTATTTTGCAACTGTGGGGGAAAGATTATTGAGGAGGCAAGGAAGAATGAGATTGCTGAATTCTTAAAAGATTCAACGGCTGAGGTTATTCAATTATCTGATTTATGTGGGCTTTCGATTACAGAAAAAGAGAAGACCCGACTACTTTTGAAAGATGCTGAAGAACTGCTCATCATTGCATGTTATCCCCGAACGATACATCTGTTATTAAAAGCTATTGGAATCGACACGAATGCCATTCCTACTAAGATTCTGAATTTTAGGGAACTCGACAATGAGTCCATCTTCAAATCAGTTCAATTATCTATCGAAGATTCAGACACTTTACCTTCTTTCGAAACCTTATCAACGGATGATGAATGGATATCGTGGTATCCTGTCATCGATGAAGAACGTTGTACCAGTTGTGGACAATGTGCGAACTTCTGTTTGTTTGGTGTTTACGAAAACAAGGATCAAAAGGTTAATGTCGTTTATCCGCAGGGATGCAAAAATAACTGCCCGGCTTGTGCTCGTATCTGTCCACATACCGCTATCATCTTTCCGAAATATGTTCAGGGTGGAGCCATCAGCGGCTCTGACGTAGTTGATGAAGTAGCCGAACAACAGCGCCAGATGCAAGATGTAACCTCAATCCTTGGCAGTGATATCTATAGTGCACTCGAGCACCGTAAATTAAAGCGACAATCTATCATCAGAAATGAAGAGATGAAAAAAGCCATGGATGAGCGCGAGAAAGCATTAAAGGAAAACGAAAAGAACACAAAATAATAAATATATTTTTCAACACTAAGCTTTCTGCTTTATGAAAGATCTTATTTATTAAGAACTACAATTAACTCACATACTGAAAAACAGTTTCATGTCTATTCTGAAAAATTTCTTAAGAACCGACCATCGCTGCAAGCAGAAGTTCATCATAAACCTTGGATGGAAAGGCTTTTTAGGCTTTAAAAAATTCAAGAAGCGGAAAGAGAGAGGCGAAGTATTTCCTGCTTTTCAGTTTATCTCTGTCACCAACGATTGTAATCTAAAATGTCAGGGATGTTGGGTGACACAAGGAGAACAAAAAGAGAGTCTCGACATTGAGAAGATTCATTCGATCATCAATGAAAGCAAAAAACATGGCTCTTACTTTTTTGGGATACTCGGTGGTGAGCCTTTAATCTACAAGCCACTTCTGGAGATTTTCAAGCAGCACTCCGATTGTTATTTTCAGCTCTTCACCAATGGCACCCTATTCACAGATCAGTTTGCAGAAGAGCTACGCAAATGTGCAAATGTAACGCCATTGTTTAGTTTTGAAGGAGACGAAACGGTTGCCGATATTCGCAGAGGAGGCAATCATGTATTTAGAAGGGTTTCGCAATCGATTGAAACAGCTGTCAACCACAAGCTAATAACCGGTGTTGCCATCAGCGTTTGTAAGTCGAATATTGAAATGGCGCTATCTGAATCGTTTATCCAATCGCTTCACGATAAGGGAGTGCTCTATTTATGGTATTATATTTATCGTCCTTCCGGTGAAAATCCATGTTATGATTTAGCTCTGAGTGCTGATGAGATTATCCGACTTCGAAAATTCATGGTAGAAGGCAGAACTAAATATCCATTGGTAATCATCGATTCATACTGGCGGGCTGATGGAGAACCATTTTGTCCGGCTGCCGAAGGACTTAGTCATCACATCAATCCTTCGGGCAATATTGAACCCTGTCCGGTCGTTCAATTTGCATGCGACTCTATTGATACAGGGAATCTGACGGATGTTTATGAGCAATCTGTATTTCTAAAAGACTTCAAATCAGAGATATTACAAAAAACAAAAGGATGTGTATTAATGGAAGACCCCGCCTGGCTACAGCAATTTGCTGAAAAGCACGGTGCCCTTAATACCTCAAACAGAAAAGGAATGCCAGAACAGTTAAGAACCTCTCCAACTGTCTGCAGCCATGGCTCGTGTCCAAAGATTCCTGAGAAACAATGGATCTATCGGATGGCCAAGAAGATGGCATTCTTTGGATTGGGAGCATACGGTTAATTAACTTTGAAAAAGACCTCATGAACAGAGCTGAAATCACATTGACTGTTCCGTACGATAAAACCTTCAGAATGGATATTCGGGAAAAGGTAGATGGATTCTTTCACGAGAAAGAGATCATGCCCCCCGTATCTTATGAAGCACTTGAAGAATACGCTTCCGAATTGATTATGCTACACCAATGGCATGAGCAATATCGTGCTTTTGTCATGGTATGCAGTGGAAATGCGATATGGCGCAAAGTTGTGGGTTCGGTACCCTTCAACAGAAGAATCTTTTTGCTACCACAGTGTTTGAAACACAGCAGCAACTGCAAGGCTGTTGAGGACGAACTAGGACTACTCTGTCGCGAATGTGGCAACTGTTCTATATCCGGACTATTAAGAGAAGCAGAAAACCTTGGATACGTTGCACTGGTCACAGAAGGCACCACGATCACAACCCGACTCATTGAGAGTGGGAAAGTTGATGCCGTCATTGGTGTTGGGTGTATGGATGTGTTGCAGAAGATGTTTAAATCGGTAACGAAATATTCGATCCCAAGCATCGGTATTCCCCTTATCACCTGTGGATGCAAAGACACCATTTCGGATGCAGAATGGATTAAAGAAGAACTTTACTTTCAAATTGAGGATTCAACAACCCGACTACTGAATCTTAATCACTTGAGAAATAAAACCAGCGCCATATTTGGCGAAGAACAGCTAAACCGGATGCTTGGACAGGCTAAAACCCAGGCGGAGAAGATTGCTCAGACATCATTACTCACAGGAGGGCAACGTCTGCGCCCCTTATTAACCGTTCTGGCATACGAGGCGTTCAGTGACCAACCTGATGCACAAGTAATGAATCGGTTGGCACTATCCGTAGAATGTTTTCACAAAGCATCGCTGATTCATGATGACATTGAAGACAACGACGAAACCAGATATGGCAAAGAGACAATTCATGCGCAATATGGTATCCCGGTGGCTATCAATACCGGCGATTTATTAATCGGTGAGGGTTATCGCCTGATAACTGAAACAGACCTTTCTCCAGATATTATTCTCAATTGTCTTAAGGTCACTTCAACCGGACATAGCACACTGGCAATCGGGCAAGGTACGGAGCTATTGAATGACATTCATTTCCATATTCCAAATCTGGAAGAGATCATCAATATCTTTAAGAACAAAACGGCTGCAGCATTTAAGGTCTCACTTCTCTTGGGCGCGACAGCTGCCGGTGCAAATGAGGCGGCATTGAAAAAGCTGGAATGTTTCAGCAATAATATTGGAATTGCTTATCAGATAAAAGACGACCTTCAAGATTATAAAGACCATCAGGGAAATATTGATCTAAAGAAACCATCTATCCTTTTATCTCTTTTGCTTGAGATGCTAACCGAAGCAGAAAAAGCATCACTAAAAGAAGCATTTATCCACAACCATCAGGAAACGATCACCACACTCTTCTCAAACTACCTGGTACATCAGGAAACAGAAGATCTTTTGAAAGTTTATATTGAAAAGGCAAAAAAATCATTAGAGGATTTTCAAAACATCGGACTAAAACTGGCACTACATGAAATACTTGGGAAAATATTTAACGACTACCTTTAATCGTTTTGCAGCAAAAATGGTTCCGATTGATCAATCCAGATCAATAGAAGCTGTTTTAAAAAATGGGTTGCAGATGATTGATGCCGAAACCCGGGAAGCTCTCTGTTCTTTTGTGACAGCACATCAAACCGCTAATGGTGGATTTATGGATAGAGCAGGTAATCCTGATTTGTATTATTCATTGTTTGGCGTCTACCTTGCTGAAGCACTCTCGTTAACGGAGGTATTAAATAACACCAAAACCTATTTGCTGGATTTTGAAAAAAATAAAACCTTAACGGGTCTCCATTTGAATTGTGCCGTTGTTATTCATACGAAACTTTTGGGAAGAAACACGTTGCCTGAGGATATTCATAAAAAGGCACTTCACGAAATAACACAGGAAGGCGAACCTGTACATTATTATTCCAGTTTCATTCATCTGCTTACTTTATATCATCTAAACGATTATGTAGCAATCTATAAGCTCATTAAAAAAATCAGATTAAATAAGCAGGATAAGGCATTACCATGTACTGTAACTGCAGCAGAACTAATTCTCAACTCGGTAACCAACAATCCGGTAGAACCGACTACCGAACGAATCTTATCTTTCATCCGACCCGATGGAGGCTTCGCCTCAATTGACAAAATAGCGGCTCCCGATTTATTAGCAACAGGTGTTGCCTTATATGCGTTATATTATGTAAAGGCAGATCTTCGATTAATAAAACCGGGATGTCTATCATTTATCGACTCACTCTATCTGGACGGTGGCTTCCGTGGCTTTGAATTCGATTTTGAAACAGATATTGAGTTCACATTTTATGCCCTATTGGCATTAGGCTCATTAGCAAACTGAAAATGAACAAAGTTGATCTTAAACAACAGTTTATATCGGTAGCCAATCAGCTAGCCGCAGAGATAAACGACAATGGATTCTGGACAGGGCATCTCTCATCAAGTGCGCTATCTACAGCCGTTGCTATTGTTGCCTTTAAGATTAAAGACCCCAAAAGATTTGATATCCGGATCAAGGCAGGACTAAACTGGCTGATCGAATCGGTAAATAGTGATGGTGGATTTGGCGACACCCCACAAAGTGATAGTAACGTCAGCTCATCATTATTATGCTATGCAGCCATCTTCTTTTGTCAAGATGAGACGCTGGCTGGAGCAAAGGTTTTACAAGGGCTGGAGCAATATCTACACCGTCAGAACATCATACTGGATGCCGAAACTGTAGCCAATTCCGTATTAGCATATTATGGAAAAGACTTCACCTTTTCTGTTCCGATTCTTTCTATGCTCGCCTTGTGTGGCGTAGTTGATCAAAAAGTTTACCGTCATATTCCACAGCTTCCATTTGAACTATCGTTGTTACCCGCCTCTTTATTCAGGTTCTTTAACCTTCAGGTTGTTAGCTATGCCATACCGGCTCTGGTAGCGGTAGGTATCTTCATCCACAAGAAAAAGAACAGAAAGATTCCGGTGATATCATCAATAAAACGGTTGTGTATTCAGCCTGCATTGAAGAAGCTACTGACGATGGTACCTGAGAGTGGTGGCTTTCTGGAAGCCATTCCTTTGACAGGTTTTGTAAGCATGTGCCTGATGGAAAGCGGTTATTCAGATCACGAAGTAGTAACGCAGGGGATTAACTTTCTCGAAAAGCAACAACGTCCGGATGGTAGCTGGCCTATCGACACCGACTTATCGACGTGGGTTACCACATTAAGTATCAAAGCGCTGGGAACACATCACTCAATAATTCTTTCGGATAGCATCATTCAACGACTTCGCACCC
>JAHEYR010000166.1 GCA_023251485.1 Bacteroidales bacterium | reverse complement strand
GTTAAAATTCCAGTTCAAGGGAGACAAGAATCTGTATGGATGTCGTCTTCCGGTGGAGGGAGCGGTGTACTCAGATTATAATACCAAGTCTACCTCCCTGGTGGATCGCATGAAACCGTTCCAGATAAGCTATAACATTGTCAATAATCAGATTTCTGATATTTTGGTGGATGAGCAGGGGACAGTTCTCGCGTTTGATCCTGCATTGTTGCCGACGAGTTCTTTAGGTGAGGATTGGGGTCCGAACAATTACGCGAAAGCGTGGATGGCGATGAAAAACTTCCAGGTTCTACCTTTGAATATGAGTTTGGAGAATGGGGTGAGACAACCTGGTGCCCAGACAATAACTAAACTGGACCTTGAACAAACCAATCGCCTTTTATCCAGAGTAAACCTCGCGAACTATTTTAAACAGCAGGCTTTCGAGGTAATTGGTATTAATCCTCAAAGAGTGGGTCAACAGCTGGGACGTGAAACAGCTACTGGTGTGGAAGAGAACCTGGCAGCGTCTTATGCACAAACCGAGATGTATTTTATACAACATTCTGATCATTTGATGCCAAGGATCCACCAAATGCGGACAGATCTGGCTCAATACTATAACTCAACCAAACCATCAGTTCGACTGCAGTATGTAACAAATAAGGCTGAGAAAGTAAATTTCCAAATAAATGGGACAGAGTTACTGTTAAGGGATTTTAATGTCTGTTGTATGTCTGATCCAGTGAGCAGGGGTCTTTTGGAGCAGCTGAAGAAATTGGCCGTGGGTAATAATACTGCGGGCGCATCTTTATACGATCTTGGAAATCTTGTTACCTCTGATTCTATCTCAGAAATAAACCACAGGTTTAAAGAAATGGAAATGAAGGCCAGCGATGAGGCCCGGATTGCTCATGATAGGGAGATGGAAAAGATACAGGCAGAAAATGAGGCAATGCTTAAAGAAAAGCAAATGCAGCTGGATCATGACGATCTGAATAAAGAGAAGGATCGTCGGACCAGAATAATCGAGGCAGAGATAAGAGCGGCGGGATATACAGCCATGTCTGACAGAGATCAGAATAACCAAAGCGACTTCATTGATTTTATGAAGGAAGAGCGGAATACAGAAGAGTTTCAATCGATGATGAATTTCGAGAACAATAAAGAAAGCAATCGGGATTCTTTACACAGAGATAAACTCGATATTGAACGCGAGAAGATTGCTGCAGCAGAGCGTATGAAGCAAATAGATCTCGACATTGCTACTAGGAATAAAAATCGTTTTGATCAAAAATCTGCGAACAATAAAACAAAGAAAAAATAATCAGTGTGCATTTCTTTGTTGATAAGTTTTTTTCTTACTAATTATTTTATTAAATTATATTTGCGTGTAGGTTATTAAAAACCAATTTAATGGCAGAATCGTCAACCATAAAAAAAGAAGTATCTCAAGCAGAATTAGCTGAATTAAATTCCATGTTGGATAATATGGGAGGAACTGGTAATGTAATCACTCCTACCGAGAAGAAAACAGTATTTTCAAAACCAAGTAATGAATCCGAATTAATTTTGGATGATACATTTGGTTCTGAAAAGACGAAACAGCATAGCGCTGAAGATACAGCTGCTGCCGAAAAAGTTCTAAAAGAGGTTGAGAATGTTTTGAATCCTTCAAACGAAGATGGTGATGATAAACGTTCTGATTCAGAAAAAAATACTGCCGGACGCCCTAAGGTTGACAAAAATTTGGCTGTAGAGGTGATTAAGGAGTTGATTGATAAAAAGTTTTTATCGCCATTCGACGAAGACAAAAAGGTTGAAGAGTATTCTAAGAAAGATATTGTTGAGCTTCTGGAAGCTAATTTCGAAGAAAATGGAAAGAAATTCCAGGAAGATCTTAAAACACAATTTTTTAGTTCTCTGTCTCCTACTTTGCAACATCTTGCAAAATACGAGTACGACGGAGGCGATAATATAAAAGACGTTCTGCAGGCCATGTTGAGTGTGGAAGAAACTCACGAACTGGATGTAGAAAACGAAAAAGATCAAGAGTCGATTGTTCGTAGCTGGCTACAGTTTACCAATTTAGGTACGGCGGAAGAAATAGAAGAAGAAATTACTTCTATGAAGGATCGCGCAGGCGAACTGGAAAATAAGGCCAAAAAATGGAAACCAAAATTGGACGAGAAGCATAAAGAACGTCTTGCCAAAAAAGTTGCCGAACAGGAAGTTATCAAAAAACAATACGAAGAGGCTGCAGCTCATTATGAGAATAGTGTACTTGAAGCGCTGAAGCCGGGGGATCTTAACGGCATAAAGCTCGATCAGAAGACACAAAGTTTATTGTATAATGGTCTAACGTCTCCGCAATACCCTTCAAGAAGCGGTCGTCCTACAAATTTGTTTGGACATCTGCTGGAGAAGTATCAATTTGTTGAACCAGATCCTAAACGCATCATGGAAGCTCTGTGGTTGCTGGCTGACCGTGACGGTTTTATTGAGAAAGTAAAAGCTCAAGGTGCTGCAATCAAAACAGAGGAAGTTCAGCGTAAACTGAAGCAGGAGCAATCAAACAAAAACAATGGCGCAGTAAGCACTTCTGATGACAACTCTGACGAACGTCGCCCAAGTAACAAGACAGTAAAACGTAAACCAAATAATTTTTTCGCACGAACCTAAACCTTTAAATAAACCAAAACCCTTAAAACGTCAACTCCTATGTCAACTCCTTCGTTAAATAATGGTATATTCCTCAGGGATACCAACGTCACAGTAAATTCCAATGTTGATTCATATCACTTGGTAAGCATGATGAAAGATGCTCCTCCTATGGACTTAGGTCCTGTGGAATTGTGGGCAATGGTGCAAAAGGTCGAAATGCCTTTGTATCAATTCTCAAGCTTCAGCGGTAAGAATGTGATTCTTGTGGAGCATTCTCGTGGAGAGTTTAGGTGGCAAACGCCGGTATCGATCAATATTCCTTATGTGATTGAGGACATTGATCCTTCAAATACCACAAAAGGTATTGACGGACAGACATTCCGATTCAAATTGAATCGTAAGGAGTTTGGGCACGGTGATATCATTACCTACGATAAATTCAACGGTCTTGAGATCTACATCACCGAGGACGACATCTTAATGATGCCTGACGGAGTGATCTACACCGGTCGTTTAATGAACAACGATAGTTTTGGTTTCCTTGATAATAAATATCTTTCATCTGGAACTCGTTTCTTCAGGATAGGTTCTGCGGTTGGAGACTACGGTCAACATTATTCAACCATTACTGCGCAAGCTGGTTTCCGCGAGTTTTATAACTTCGTTGGACAGGCAGATGCTCACGTTGAATACAGCGTATCTTCAAGAGCTGATTTAATGGCTCGTGGTGGAATGAACAACGACGGAACAGTTCCTGTAACTGAGATCTGGCGTAATTTCGACACCACAATGGACCCATCCATCACATCTCTTACACAGATGGCCACAGTGATGGGACCTGAGTATATGAAGAAGGCTGCCGAGAATGGAACCCTGACTAAGAGCTTCCTTACCAACCTGGAGGCCGCGCACTTAACCAAACTCTCAAAAGACATCGAAACTTATTTGATGTGGGGTAAAGGCGGTCGTGTACCAACTGACGGAGCTGATGACGTAAGAACATCAGTAGGTCTCTGGAAACAGCTGGACAGCGCGTTCAAACGCATCTACAACAAATCGAACTTCACTCTGGACATGTTCACTACAGAACTGTTCAACTTCTTCAACGGTAAAGTTGAATTTACTGGCCCTGATCCACAACGTACACTGATTGTACAAACAGGAATGGGTGGATTCAGAATGATCAACACTGCCGTAAGAAATGAGGCAAACAGCGCAGGATTCGTAATCCAGGCCGCTACAGAGAATGGTATCGGAGCCGTTACCGGCAAAGGTATGGATCTTGGATTCGGTTACGCATATACCAGCTTCATCATTCCATACTTAGGACGTCTGGTGTTTCAGATCAACCCGGCCTTCGACAACGTGTACGCGAATGACATTGAGAACCCAATCATCGACGGATTCCGTTTGAGCTCTTATAGCTTCATCATCTATGATGTGACTGAGGGCAAGAACGACAACATCTTCCTGTTGAAGAAAAAGTGGGATAATGAACTTCGTTGGTGGTATAACAACGGTACCATGGATTACATGGGACGTAATGGTCACCAATCAAGCGGCCAGTTCTCTGGATACAAAGTGTACATGAAACAGGCACTTCCGGGCATATGGGTAAAAGATCCCACAAAGCTTTTAAAGATTGTCATGAAAAATCCGGTCACTGGTTTCGCGCTCTGAGTTAGCAACTTAGTTTGGATTTTTAGTAACTATTACATATCTTTACGAAAATTAAAGATATGTATAAAGACACAAAAGAAAAATCCCAAAAAATACACCAACTTTTCGAGGAGGGAGTTATTCTTACAAAAATATGTGAGATTACTTCCTCCTCTCAGTTTACGGTAAAAAAGGTACTTTCTTCATTTGGAATTGATTATGATTCCTACATGAAGGAAGAATATCGAAAAAAGCTCAACAGAGTCGTCGAGCTTTACAGGGAGGGTAAGCCCCAACTTTTTATAGAGAAGGAATTAAATCTCACTCGTAAAACAATTCGAAATCTTTTAAAAAATCAAGAGGATATGGTTTATAAAACCAAATCTGACCAGTGGCTACTTCGATACGGAGGTACTTTAAATGAGGAGTGCTTTAATGAATTAACCCCTGAATCCTTATATTGGATAGGGATGTTGTATGCAGATGGACACATAACTAAAAGCCGTGAATTTTCTATAGAGCTTGTGTTGCACAAAGACGATCATCTTCATTTAGAAAAGTATAAAAATTTTTTAGGTACTAGTCGAAATATAGGCAAGGGGACTGGCAACGGACTTAGAGTAAGGATAAATTCCAAGAAGATTCACAATAGACTTTCTGAATTAGGGTTCAAACATGACAAAAGCTATACAGCTATTCCTCACGATTCGTTTAAAGAGTCTCGTGATTTTTGGAGAGGTGCGGTAGACGGCGACGGTGGAGTTTATAGGTATACCCGAATTGATCAAGTGTTTCTTTGTGGAACGTTGGAGACTATTTTTGATTTTATAGTATTTTGTTCTAAACACGCTGGAGTAAAAGAAAAATATCCATCAAAAGCGTCTGGAGTTGTATTATACCAGGTTAGTTATTACGGTCAAGATGCCAGAAAGGTAGCAACCCTCCTCTACAAAGACGCCTGTGTATATCTCGAAAGAAAATATCAAAAATATTTGGAGATTGTTAATAATTAATTTTTATATTTGACTTATTCAAAATTTTAAAAAATGTTATTTCCAAAACTTTTTAACAGCGATCGTCCTATACTAACCTCGATCAGAGGTATTTTCAATAATCGCGTGGCTACATTAGCTGACGTCGACCAGGTTGTTGAATATCTGAATACCGCTACAAACGGAAAACCTACATCGTTTTTCTACAATTTTGTAGATTCATCCAGCTTTAGCGTGACTTCTTTAGGAAGTACTTGCTCGTGTGCGGATTGTGGTTCAGCTAACAACTGTTCAGGTTGTCCTCCAGCTAACGATTCCAAGTTCTACAAATGTGCTGCCGCTAAAGTAAGTTTTAACAACACTACTGACGGCGCGTACACATTGACACTTGACCCAGACTTTACTTACACAGACACTGCCCTCAGGATAGGCAATCTATCTGATGCTACAAATACAGTGTCTTTAACAAAAGTAAGCAGTACCAGCTATACAATTTCTACAAAGAATTCGGCAGGGAGCGCTACAAGTGGCGTATTAAACGGAGCCTTGGTGGAAGTTATATTTTTCCCATAATCAAAACAAAAGAAGAATCATATATAACATGACACAGATCGCAGAAACCACAGAAACAAAAGTTGGGACGATTCATATTCGCCCATACGTCGATTCCAATATTCCAAATATGGGATTTGAAACTGAAGGTATTGTTCTACACGACGGTACTACTCATAAAGAATATCTTACCTGCTTAGAAAAGCATGGTGTAAAGAGATATTTAACAGGATTGGATGAATTTGCTCCGGAAATTGAGCACATCAATGATCCAACAGCTAAGAAGAATGCTGTCCGGCAGATACGCGAGAAGGTTATTTACCTGGAGAAGCTATTGGCCGGTAACGACCGTTTGAAGTCTGATGATAAGGATTTCTGGGAAAAGGTTACAACCGTTCGTCGCGATAATCACGCCTTTTGGAAAGATGTTATCATCGAATTAAGCAATGAGGATATTAAATTGGATCCTAAAAATCCGCACGATCTGATTAAAATCTGCGCTATTGAGGCGGGTGGTTTTTCAGAGGTTGCGAAATCGTTTAAGGATGCCCGCGCCGGTGGATTACGCTACAAGTTCTATCTTGATAAAAGTGTGTTTACTGAAGATACTAAGTCTGATTGGAAGAAGGTTAAAAACCAGGCGATTGCGCTTCTGGAAGAGCTTTCTGAAACAGAGCCTAAAACTCTTTGGTGCGTTGTTAAGAATCTGGATCCGAACAGTTACCAGTACAAAAACAATACACCACAAACAGCTGTTTATAACGCCTTGGATGAATTCATCAACGGTCGCGGAATCGAGCGTAGCGTCTCAAAAGCAGCAAAGTCTTTTATAGAGACTGCCAAATTGCCTTACGAGAAGTTGAAAATACAGGCTGTGCTCCGGGATGCGAGTTTTTACAAATACCTTGTAACCAAAGAAGGCCACCTGTACCACTCGAAAACATCTACTCCGATGGGTAAGAACCTTGAGGATTGTGCAGAGTATTGCGCCAATGAGCTTAATGCTAAAGTGTGGAATGCGCTCCTGGCGGAAGTAGAGCAGAACTGGAAATAAAAAATTGTTTAACCCTAAAAAAATAAAATCTGATGAAAAGTAAAAAACCAACAAAAGGAGGAGTTAAGAACATCAATGCTCCCGCTACTGCTGTGAAGAAGGCTACTCCGACAAAACGTAACATCAACACTACGGAAACGGCTGCGCC
>JAHEYR010000165.1 GCA_023251485.1 Bacteroidales bacterium | reverse complement strand
TCAAACTCATGAATGTTTGTGCCTTTAATCAGAATATGTTTTCCGTTTACTAACAGTTGGCCATCTTTGATCTCTATTTTGCGGAACCCAATTTTACATGAGGTCGCCTCAATAACTTTATTACTTTCGTTTTTCAGTGTGACTAATAGCGTGTAGAGATTAGGTGTTTCTGCAGTCCACAACTTTGGAGTAACTACCTTTTTGTTGATTACCGTAGTTGAGACTTCGTTAGCAGGCACACTTAATTTACTACTTTGGGTAAATACTTTTTTACCAGCAGCATCCAACAAAGAAATTTCTACTTGTTGATTTTTTAAAGCGGCATTAGTAAAGTTCTTCAGTGAAACATCTACAGAAAGCAGACCATTTTTGTAGGTTGCATCAAGATCAGGATGAGCAAAGAAATCATTAATTCTTAGCTGACCTGTACTATAGAGATAAACATCGCCATCTATACCTGATAAACGCCAGAAGTCTTGATCTTCCAGATACGATCCATCACTCCAACGGTAAACCTCAACAGCAAGGTTGTTGTTTCCTTTGCGAACATATTTGGTAATATCGAATTCAGCAGGACTCTTCGTAACTTCGCTATAACCTACTTTTTCTCCATTAACCCAGATATACATTGCAGAAGTACCGGCTGTAAAATGAAGGAATATTCTGCGTCCATCCCAATTATCGGGCAGGTCAAAGCTCTTTTTATATGATCCTACAGGATTATCGTTGTGAGGAATAAAGGGTTTGTTATTTCCGTGAGGATACGTAATGTTATGGTAGATAGGAATTCCATAACCTTCAAGTTCCCAGTTTGAAGGAACCCTGATTTCTTTCCACTTGCTAACATCATACGACTCTTTGTAAAAATCCACAGGTCTGTCGTCAGGTTTAGGCACCCAGTTAAACTTCCATTTTCCGCTTAACAGCTTGAAGTAAGGCGACTCATTGTAAACGTCGGCAGTAGCTGTAGCCTCATCGGCATAAGGTAAAAAAGTAGCTCGTGGAGCCTCTTTGTTAATCCCAAACACGCGTGGGTTTTCCCAATCGTTTGGTGTTGTTTGCGCCTTGCTGACATATCCTATAAAAAGGAAGCAGATGGCGACAACAAATTTTAAGAGATTTCGATTCATAAATTATTGTTTTGTAGCGTATTTTGTTTTAAATAGATTTCAATCCTCGATAGTGCTTTATTAATAATGATAGACAGCAATATTTATATGCAGGGTGAAGATACCCAAATGAAAAAATAATGGCTCCTTTATAATACAATATACAGCCACATTTACCCTAGTGTCGTAAATAGAAATAAAGAATCTGCGTCTCGTCATTGGTACCACTTGGGAGAAATCTCTAGATAATAATATTTCTAGCAGATTTCTCCCAACTGATCGAAATAACGGAAATATCTTATCCCGGAAGGCCCATTCTACCGATGGAATCCCTTTGTTATATAATTCAAAGCATCAGGTAAACCTGTTCGCCAATATTCCCATGTATGACTCCCGTCTCTGATTCTGAATTCATGTGGAACATTCAGTTCACGCATTAAATCGTGCAAGGCTGAGTTCCCTTTGTACAGAAAATCATCATCACCACAATCAATCCAAAACCGTACTGCATGTTTTTGTGTTTCAGGCATATTCTTTACCAGATATAGAATGCTGTTTTTATTCCAGAAATCATTGATACGGGGTTCTCCCTCTTTGGAGGTGCCAACGATCTTACCAAAATAGTTCGAAAAGTCTGATGCCGACATTTTATTGATGTCTTCATCAAGAAAAACTGCAGCACTTAAAGCAACGCTTGTACTAAATAGTTCAGGATGATGTAGGGCGTTCAATAATGAACCAAAGCCACCCATTGAAAGACCGGCAATAGCTCTAAATTCTTTTTCGGGTCTGCAACGATAGTTTTTTTCAATATAGGGGATGAACTCCTTGATGAAAAAATCTTCAAATGGATATTTACCCATGGCATCGTTCATATACCAGGTCTTTTCACCATCAGGCATAACAATAATCATGGGCGTGATTTTGCCTTCACTGATTCCCTTATCTACAATTGATTGTACTTCGCCAAATTGCACCCATCCGGTTTGATTATCGCCATAACCATGTAATAGATAAACTACCGGATAACTTCTTTGTGAGGTTTCATAGCCTGCCGGAAGATAGATGGCAAACTTCTTGTCAACTTTTAATATAGTACTCTTAATGGTCAGATTATCAAAAACCTTGCTTTCCTGCGACCAGCAGATTGCCGGGAGGAATAAAAAGAGCCATAATGCTATTTTCCTTCTCATTGTACGGTATTTTTTTGTTGTTAAAACAGTGACTAAGTTATTCTTTCTATCTTTGCCAGTAGTAGAAATGTATGCATTTGAATTGCAGGTAAATGTAAGAATAAAGCGGTTAGCGTTGAAAAGAAAATCATGTTTTCTGATCAGAATCTTCATCTTTATTTAACTTTTATTTGGGTACAAATCTATTGTAATGGCTAATTTTGCTATGGGTTTCAATCGAATTTATTTTTTAATACCGAACTAAATAATAAACAATGAATAGGCTACAATTGCTTTCACTTTCAGTCTTAACAGGAGTCTTATTATCTTTTGGCTGGCCAGCCAATGGGTTTCCGTTTCTTCTGTTTTTTGCTTTTATCCCATTATTGTTTGTTGAAAATCATTTTGCTGAAAGCGAACGTCGGTCAGGCATAAAGATTGCTCCTTATGCACTTCTCGCTTTCTTTATATGGAATCTGTTGACTACCTATTGGATAAAAAACTCTACCTATCTCGGTGCTGCTTTAGCAATTGTATTGAATGCTACGTTTATGGCCGCAGTCTTTACCGTTTTCCATGTCACACATAAAAAGTTACATGTGCAGGCTGGTGGTTTTGTCGCACTTGTTGCCTATTGGGTTTCGTTTGAGCATCTTCATCATAACTGGGCATTAAACTGGCCATGGTTAAATTTAGGGAATGGATTTGCAAACTACACTACATGTGTTCAGTGGTATGAATATACCGGAATGCTGGGTGGCTCAATCTGGATTCTGACTGTCAATATCCTACTATTCTTAGCGATTAAACATTGGATAAAAGGACAGCAATATCATAAAAAAGGACTTATCTACGGTGGTGTGGCAGCTGCATTGCTCTTTGTCCCGATTATCATCTCTGTGATTATTTATCAGCGTTATACTGAAAAAGTGAATCCGGTTGATATTACCGTCATACAGCCTAATGTGGATCCATATGCCGAACAATATGCATTACCTCCTGTAAAGATTGTGGGTAAAATTATAGAAGAAAGTAAAGGGAAGGTGGATTCGAAAACAGATCTGATTGTAACGCCTGAAAGTGCCATTCAGGAGTATGCTTTTGAAAACGAGATCAACTATAAAGAGAGCATTATCTTACTGCGTCAATATTTGAAACAATATCCTAAAGCTAAAATGATTGTAGGGATGTCAACAGCCAGGGCATATCGGTCTGACGAAGCGGCACCTCCTACAGCCCGGCGGGGTGAGTTTGGATATTACGATGCATATAATACGGCTATCATGTTTGACACAACCCAGTATTTTCAAAAGCGTCATAAATCGCGACTTACACCGGGGGTCGAGATAATGCCTTTCTATAAATATCTGACATTCTTGAATAAATATGCTATTAATCTGGGCGGAATTGTTGGTACTCTTGCCATCGATACTGTTCAGCTTCCATTCACGGTAAACGAGAAATTGAAAGTAGCTTCTGTTATCTGCTACGAATCAGCTTATGGCGATTTTGTCAGCGACTTTGCTCGAAATGGCGCCAATATTATCCTTGTGATCACCAATGATGGATGGTGGGGGAGAACTCCCGGCTATAAGCAACATTTCCTGTTTTCGCGACTCCGTGCCATAGAGACCCGTCGAAGTGTTGCCAGATCGGCCAACACAGGGGTTTCCGGCTTCATTAATCAGCGGGGTGATGTCATTCAACAATCTGAATATTGGGTGGGGACATCATTAAGGCAGAAACTTAATGCAAATGATACGCTTACCTTTTATGTAAAACATGGTGAATATCTGGCTCACCTCTCTGTTTTCGGAACTGTTCTATTTCTTCTTTTGACTCTTGTTTTGGTCATTATAAAAAGAAGAAAATAAACGCACTTTAATTATTGAAATTTGTAAGAATAATCATTTAAAGTTTATTTTTGCAAACGATTGCCTTAAAGATAATCCATAAATTCAAACACATTTATTGGCATTTATAAATAAACCTCGTCACCCATGAAAAACATTGTTTCCAGTAAAATTAAAACGATTTTATTCTTTTCCGTTCTCGTATCCCTATTTGCCTCTGTGGAGGTAAAGGCGCAGGTAAACGTTGGACTTGATCATTGGTTTAATAACGAAACCAGTCCCAAGACCGGACAGCCATTTCATTACCTCTGGAGTGATACTACTTTAAATGGTTATTCAAGATTTGGAGCCATTTTTGAAAAACAGGGTGCTGCCATCAGCGAGATCAAGAAGCCTACTCCTCAGGAGTTAGCTAAATTAAATATCTATATTATTGTTGACCCTGATACTACTTCTGAAAATCCAAAGCCAAATTACATAGAGAAAGATGATGCTGATGCTATCGTTAAGTGGGTTAAAAAAGGAGGCGTGCTGATCTTTTTGGCAAATGATGCTCCTAATTGCGAGTTCACACATCTAAACCAGTTAGCCGGAAACTTTGGTTTCTACTTTAACCACGTCACCATGCATCCCGTCACCGGCAAAAACTATGAGATGGGTGCGTTTACTAACTTGCCAAGCCATCCGTTATTTAAGGGTGTTAGCAAGATTTATCTAAAAGAAATCTCTACCTTTAAGCTTTGGGGTAATGCAAAACCGGTTTTAGAAGAAAATGGAGTTGTATATATGACCGAAGTTCAATTTGGAAAGGGCTATGTACTGGCTATTGGCGATCCCTGGATCTATAACGAATACATGGATCACGAACGACTGCCTGCTAGTTTTGAAAACAGAAAAGCTGCCGAAAATATTGTTAGTCTGTTGATCTCTAAGGTTCCTGCAAAGAAAAAATAAGAATGACGCATTACGACTATTTTATTCTATTGAATAATTAGAACAAGATTAGGACAAGGGCGGATACAGCTTTGATGCATTCGGAGGTAGCTTTGTTAACAATAAAACAGACTATTATGGATATTTCAAAACGCTTTACACAAAACCCGCTTCTTCGTCCAACCGATTTAACACCCGGTATTGAAGGAATGGAAATAATATGCCTCCTCAATCCGGGTGTTTTTCGTTATGATGGAAAGACCTGGTTGCTGCTCCGTGTAGCGGAAAGACCCAGACAGATTGAAGGCAAAATCAGCTTTCCGGTTTATAACAGCAGCGGCAACATCGAAATTCTCAGTTTCGATAACAGCGATCCCGATCTGGATGTTTCCGATCCCCGGATCATCCATTACAAGAACAAAGATTATCTGACAACACTCTCCTATCTTCGGCTCGTTTGTAGCGATGATGGCATTCATTTCTATGAACCCGAAGGCTATGCCCCCATCTTTGGCAAAGGCGAACTGGAAACTTTTGGTATAGAAGACTGCAGGGTAGCAACCATGACCGATGGGTTCATCCTCACCTATACCGAAGTATCTGCATTCGGTGTTGGCGTAGGACTCATAAAAACCAACGACTGGAAGCGTTTTATCCGCGAAGGCATGATCTTGCCTCCACACAATAAAGATTGTGCAATCTTTGATGAAAAGATAAACGAGCGATATTATGCCTTGCACCGTCCCAGCAGTCCCGAACTAGGCGGTAACTATATTTGGCTGGCCGAGTCGCCCGACCTCATCCACTGGGGAAATCATAAATGTATTGCCACGACTCGCCCTGGTATGTGGGATTCAGCACGCGTCGGAGCAGGCGCTGCACCTATCCGAACAGAAAAAGGATGGCTCGAAATTTATCACGGTGCAGATAGCAATCATCGCTATTGTCTGGGTGCGTTGTTGCTCGATCTCAATGATCCATCAACGGTTCTTGCCAGAAGCAAAGACCCGATCATGGAACCTATAGCGTCATATGAACAAACCGGGTTCTTCGGAAATGTAATTTTCACCAATGGGCACTGTTTAGCTGGTGACGAAATCACCATGTATTACGGAGCCAGCGACGAAGTGATCTGCGCCGCTAAACTCTCCGTCTCTGAGATACTTTCTACGCTAAAGGATTAATAGGTTAGCAGATATGTCTTACCGGCTTCTGTTTGAAAGTCGTACACGAAAGTCTCTTTAATATTCACCGGATTCAACTTTGCCTTTTCCGAAATGATAGGTTTAGGAACTTCTTCGGTTTGATAAAAAGGATTTGAGTTGTTGCCTTGTGCCTGAGCTAATTTGAATTTAGCTTTTAACACATTAGGTATACGAATCCTACAGTTTCCACCAAGGTTAGATTTTATAACAACCTTCACCAATTTGCCGTCCTTCCATTGCATATCTATAACTTCGAACCCACCTCGGGCACGAAGTCCGCTAACAGACCCGGTTGCCCATGCATCAGGTAAAGCAGGTAACAGATGTAGTGCTCCATCGTGACTTTGTAGTAACATTTCAGCAATACCTGCAGTGCAACCAAAGTTTCCATCGATCTGAAATGGTGGATGTGCATCGAAAAGGTTAGGATAGGTGCCACCACCTTCCATTGTTTTGCCACCCACTCTCATAGGGATCAGTTGATTTTGTATCATCCTGTAGGCATGGTTGCCATCTAAAAACCGAGCCCAGAAGTTCACCTTCCAGCCCATGCTCCAGCCTGTGCCCCCATCTCCACGATAGGTTAAAGATGTGCGGGCAGCATCAAATAATTCAGGCGTGCGATAAGCTGATATTTGTTTGCCCGGATGTAGTCCAAACAAGTGTGATACATGGCGATGCTTATCATTCGGATTGTCTAAATCCTGCATCCATTCCTGCAGCTGGCTGTATTGTCCAATCTGCATTGGAGGTAATCTTTTGCGGGCAGCTTTTATCTTTTCAACCAACGCTTTGTCGGTATTTAACTTCTCTGCAGCATGGATTGTGTTTGAAAAGAGTTCGAAAAGAATTTGATTATC
>JAHEYR010000164.1:3727-7160 GCA_023251485.1 Bacteroidales bacterium | reverse complement strand
ATTTAAGTGGTAAACATATATTGGTAGTAGAAGATGTGGAGTCGAATTATCAATATATTGTGGCCGTACTCAAATCAACACAAGTCAATATTCATTGGATTACCGATGGAAATGCAGCAGTAGATTTTTGTTTGAACTATCCGGATATCGGTATGGTGTTTATGGATATCAACCTTCCTGGTATTGATGGTTATGAAGCTACACGCAGAATCAAATCAGAACGACCTGATTTACCTATTGTCGCTTTGACAGCGTATGCTATGACAGGTGAAAAAGAGAGATGTTTGGCTGCAGGTTGTAATGAATATCTAAGTAAACCCATCAGTTCGAAAGATCTGCGCTCTGTTGTTAAGAAATTTATGGCTTAAGATAATTTTCTCTTTTTATCTGAAGCACTAAAATATTGTTGCAATAATATCCCGGCTACTACCAGCGAAAGTCCTGCTATAGTTGCCGGGATTATTTTTTCACCTACGACTATACTGACAAACATAAGGGATAAGAAGGGCGAGATGTAAATCAAATTAGTTACCCGAGCTGTTGTCGTCGATAATTGCAGTGCTTTTAGCCAAAGGACAAAGGTGATTCCCATTTCGAAAAAGCCTATATAGGTAACACCCATTATTCCATTCAGGTCAGGTGTTTTTATTTCAGAGAATAGTAAACAAGCAATCGTTGAATAGATAAACCCGAAGACAAAATTCAAAAATAGCTTTACAACTTCATCGCGTTTGTCTTTTACATTAAAGATCCAGAATGAGGCCCAGATGATAGAACTACTTAATGCAAGGAATACCCCTAATGGACTTGAAAAATGGATGTTGCTAAATTGTCCGTGTGTTGCTACCACCACCGTACCAGCAAAACTAATGACGATTGCTATTACATTTTTGAAGGTGATAGGTTGCTTGAGAACCGGGATAGATAAGAGAACTAATGTTACAGGCCAGATATAATTAAGCGCAACAGCCTCTTGAGCGGGTAATAGTTCGTAGGCTTTCAATAAAACTACATAATACCCAAACGGATTTAATATACCCAACAAAGCTGAATGTCTGATTCCATTCCATCCATCTTGTTTTATTAAGTGGAATTTCTTTTGGATAAGAAGGATCAATGTCAACACAATTAACGAAATTCCAGAGGCATAAAATAAGAGTTGTAGGAAGTTGACCGACCGCAATGAAAGTTTAAAAGCCGAGCCTACGGTAGACCAAAAGAAGATGGCGATAAATGCATAGGAAAAGGCTTTTGTTTGATTTTTCATGAAAGAGAGCTTCTATAAATGCGTTATAGAAGCAAAAGTAAAGAAATTGCTAATTAGTAGGGCAAAAGAGATTGCCAATCCGTTTAACTTCCTAAATTTGCTACTCACTCATCCTAACTCAATATGAAAAAACTGGCAGTTGTAGCTTTTGGGGGTAACGCCCTGCTTCGAAGTGACCAAAAGGGCACTATCGATGAGCAGGAAGCCAATGCCTACCAAACAAGCGAGCGTTTGCTGATGCTCATTCAAAACAATTATGATCTTGTATTAACCCACGGAAACGGACCACAGGTGGGAAATATTATTCTCGCTAACACGGCAGGTAATAAGATGTATGGTATTCCTGATATGCCCATGGATGTTAGCGTTGCTTATTCACAGGGCTTTATTGGGTACATTCTGGAACAGCAGTTGCGCAATGTCTTGAAAGCACATGATCTGGAACGTGATATCATCACCATTATTACGCAGGTATTGGTTGATAAAGAAGATCCGGCGTTTCAAAACCCGAATAAGCCTGTAGGTCCTTATTATTCAAAAGAGGAAGCTGAAGCTTTAATCAGCGACACAGGGGCTAAATATCATGAAGATCCTCGTGGACGTGGTTGGCGTAAGGTTGTGGCTTCACCAAGACCGCTCACTATTTTAAATCAACGTTCTATCGAAAAGTTGGTGCGCGACCACCAGATCGTTATTGCTGTTGGTGGAGGTGGCGTTCCCGTCTTTTGGGTAGCCGAAAACAAGTTACAAGGTATTGATGCTGTTATCGATAAGGATTCGGCTTCTGCAGCTCTGGCTGTAAGTATTAATGCAGATAAATTTTTCATCCTGACCGATGTTCCCAAAGTTTGCATTAATTATAATACCCCAATGGAGAAGGCACTCGACAGAATTAGTGTTAAACAAGCCAGAAAGTATCTGGCTGAGGGTCACTTTTCTGAAGGCAGTATGGAGCCAAAGGTAAAGGCTGCTATCTATTTTGTGACGCATACGGGCAAAGATGCGATTATTACAAGTTCCAATATGTTGGGCGTTGATAATGGCGGTACCCGTATCTCAATTGTGTAATTATGCAACATAATCACAATGAATTTCTTAAATGTTTTGACTTTAAACTTATTCAGATTATTTTTGTAAACAGGTTTCATTTAATACAATATTAAAATGGCATTTAATCTTAAAAACCGCAGCTTCCTTAAGCTATTAGATTTTTCTCCGAAGGAAATAAAGTTTCTGCTTGATCTATCCGCAGATCTGAAAAAAGCCAAATATACCGGAACAGAAAGACAGCGCTTAAAGGGTAAAAATATCGTCCTTTTATTTGAAAAAGATTCCACCCGTACCCGATGTGCCTTTGAGGTTGCAGCCTTAGATCAAGGTGCACATGTAACTTATTTAGGGCCTTCAGGTTCCCAGATGGGGAAAAAAGAGTCGATGAAAGATACTGCACGTGTACTGGGCAGAATGTATGATGGCATTGAATACCGTGGATATGCCCAACATATTGTTGAAGAGTTGGGTAAATATGCAGGAGTACCTGTTTGGAATGGTTTAACCAATGAGTTTCACCCAACACAAATCCTGGCCGATTTTCTAACCATAATAGAACATAGCGAAAAACCATTAAATAAGGTTTCATTTTGTTATCTGGGCGATGCTCGTTATAATATGGCTAACTCTTTAATGGTAGGTGCTGCTAAAATGGGGATGGACTTTCGTATTGCTTCTCCAAAACAGTATTGGCCAAATGAAGAACTGGTTGCTACTTGTCGTGAAATAGCTAAAGCAACGGGTGCAAAAATTAAGCTGACTGAAGAGGTAGCAGAGGGTGTGAAAGGAGTTGATTTCTTGTATACAGATGTTTGGGTTTCGATGGGCGAGCCTGCTGAAGTTTGGGTAGAACGTATTAAAATGCTCCGTCCTTACCAAGTCAATATGGATGTTGTGAAGCTGACCGGTAATGCTAATGTTAAGTTTTTACATTGTTTACCCGCCTTTCATAACCGCGAAACTACAATGGGCGAAGAGATCTTCCAAAAATATGGTTTAGATGGCATGGAGGTCACCGAAGATGTTTTTGAATCTCCAATGTCTATCGTTTTTGATGAAGCTGAAAATCGTTTACATACTATTAAAGCTGTAATGGTTGCTACATTAGGCGAATAA
>JAHEYR010000164.1:0-3627 GCA_023251485.1 Bacteroidales bacterium | reverse complement strand
AGTTCAAGGTTCACCTTGTCGAAAGCTTCTTTTCCTTTTAAAGGTGCCTTTACACCAAAGTAAAACTTAATCTTAGGTTCTGTTCCTGAAGGACGGACCGTAATTTTGCTTCCATCTTCAAGGAAAAACTGAATGACATCAGATTTCGGTTGATTGATCTTTTGGAAAGTATCCTCTTTTAAGTGATGTATCTTTTGGGTGAGATAATCTCTGATTTCAACTACAGCTTGACCTGCAATTTCTTTCGGAGGGTTCGTACGATATCCAACCATCATGGCATGGATTTCTTCTGCTCCAGCCTTTCCCTTCATCGTAACCGATTTGAGTTTCTCTTTGTATAGACCAAACTCAGTATACATCTCAACCAGAAGTTCAAAGAATGAGTTACCTCTATCAGCAGCCCAGGCAGCTGCTTCGGCTATCATGCAACAAGCAATGACAGCATCTTTGTCGCGAACAAAATCGCCAACCAGATAACCATAGCTCTCTTCTCCACCACCGATAAAGGTTTTAGAGCCTTCGTGACTATGGATTGTTTCGGCAATGAATTTAAAACCAGTTAATACATCATAACAGCCAACACCATTTTTCAACGCTATATCTTTCAATAGCTCTGAGGTTACAATGGTTTTAACAATATATTCTTTCCCCTTTAATTTTCCATTCTCTTTCCATTTAGTGATGAGATAGTAGATTAAAACAGATGCTGTTTGATTTCCATTTAGCAGGATAAAGTTCCCATGTGGGTCTTTTACGGCAACACCTACACGGTCAGCATCGGGATCTGTAGCCAGCACTAAGTCTGCATCAATTGCCTTAGCCTGTTGAAGTGCAAGACTCATTGCGTTGGGTTCTTCAGGGTTTGGCGAAATTACAGTAGGAAAGTTGCCATCGGGTACCGCCTGAGCTTCAACAATAGAAACATTCTCAAATCCAAATTCTTTCAGACATCGAGGAACGAGTGTTATGCCTGTCCCATGAATAGGGGTATAGACAATCTTCATATTCTTTTGACGTTGAATATCTTCAGGGCTTAGAGTTAAGGCCTGAACGCGTTCAATATAAGCTGTATCTATATCCTTGCCTATTAAGTTAATCAATGCTCTGTCGCCTTTCCACTTAACATCGTCAACGGTCGCAATTTGTTGAACCTCAGTAATCACATTGGTATCGTGGGGGGAGACTAACTGACCACCATCTTTCCAATAAACTTTATATCCATTATATTCTTTTGGATTGTGCGAAGCCGTAATGACAATACCACTATGACAATGTAATTCGCGTACAGCAAAGGAAAGAACAGGAGTCGGACGAAGTTCTTCAAAAAGAAAAACCCTGATATGATTTGCTGAAAGAACATCAGCTGCAGTCTTTGCAAAGAATTTACTATTATTGCGTGAATCATAAGCAATTGCTATACGGAGTTCTTTCTCCCGGGGATAACTTTTATGAAGATAATTCGCTAACCCTTGTGTTGCCATCCCAACCGTATATTTGTTCATGCGATTCGTGCCTGCTCCCATTATCCCTCTTAATCCTCCTGTACCAAACTCTAAGTCACGATAAAATGCATCCGTTAATTCGGTTGCATCATTATCGATTAGATCTTGTACTTGCTTTTTAGTTTCGTCATCAAAATTTCCTTCGAGCCATTTCTTTGCTCTGTTTAGAATTTGTTCGTCGATTTCCATCTTCACTGAATTTTAAAGAGACATTGTTTCAATTTCCAATAAACATTTCGATAGACTCTCTTTCCAATATGGAATAGCGAGTTTGAAATCTTGTTTTATCTTGGATTTATTTAATACACTATAATAAGGACGAGTTGCTGGTAGTGGGTAATCTTTTGTTTCGATAGGCTCTACCTTGCAAGGGATACCCGACTTGTCCAATATTTCAATTGCAAAATCATACCAACTACAGACGCCTTCATTTGAGTAATGATAAATTCCACACCTTTCCGGTTTCGTCTGAGGTATGATATCCAGAATAGCCTTGGCCAAATCGCCAGCCCATGTGGGTGTGCCAATCTGATCAAAGACTACTTTCAGAAAACCTCTTTCTGCACCATATTTGCGCATGGTTTTTATAAAGTTATTTCCAAAGGCAGAATATAACCATGACGTTCTGATGATAACGGCTTTACAATTACTATTAATAACAGCTTCTTCGCCTTTTAGTTTTGTTAAACCATATGCAGATTGCGGAGCACAGGGTTCATCCTCTTTATAAGGCTGAAATCCCTGACCTGAAAAAACATAATCCGTAGAGACGTGAAATAGTAGGGCATCATATTTCTTAGCAGCCTCAGCTAGAAACTGTGGTGCTTTAGCATTTATGCGCATAGCTATTTCACTATCGCTCTCCGCTTTATCTACAGCAGTATAGGCTGCACAATTGATGATTGTCTGCACTCTGTGTGTTGACATCATCTCATCGATAGCCAAAGGGCTTGTGATATCTAATTCAGCTATATCCGTAAAAATAAATTGGAAATCAGTGTAATCCTTTGCTAGCTTTCGAAGTTCGTTACCCAGTTGTCCATTACTACCTGTTACTAGGATGGTATTCATGTTATTTTATATAACTGATTTAAAAAATTCTATTGTTTTGATTAAGCCCTCTTCTAATTGAACTTTGGGTTCCCATCCCAACTCTTTTTGAGCCAATGTAATATCCGGCTTACGTTGCATGGGATCATCAGAAGGAAGTGGTTGGTAAATAATCTTGGATGAAGAATTTGTAAGTTGAATTACTTTCTCTGCCAGTTCGCGTATCGTAAATTCTCCAGGGTTTCCTATGTTTACAGGTCCTGTAAAGCTATCACGACTATTCATCATTCGGATCATTCCATCAATTAAATCATCCACATAACAGAAACTACGTGTTTGATTTCCATCACCATAAATAGAGATATCATTTCCTTTCAATGCCTGGACTATAAAGTTAGATACTACGCGTCCATCATTTGGATGCATCCTTGGACCGTATGTGTTAAAAATACGGATGATTTTAATCCTAACATTATTTTGCTTGTGGTAATTTACGAAAAGCGTTTCAGCGGCTCTCTTGCCCTCATCATAACATGCACGTTCACCAATAGGGTTTACATTTCCCCAGTAGGCTTCGGTTTGTGGATGTATTTTAGGATCACCGTAAACTTCACTCGTAGAGGCTTGCAATACCTTTGCCTTAATACGTTTTGCCAATCCCAACATGTTGATGGCTCCCATAACAGAAGTCTTCATGGTCTTGATGGGGTTGTATTGATAATGAATAGGGGAGGCCGGACATGCTAAATTAAAGATTTCGTCAACTTCGATGAAGAAAGGGGTGGTGACATCGTGACGGATAATCTCAAAGTAGGGGTTTTTCAAAAGATGTACTACATTTTGTTTCTGTCCCGTAAAGTAGTTGTCCAGACATACAACATCATGACCTTCATTTAATAACCGTTCGCATAAATGCGAGCCAAGGAAGCCTGCTCCTCCGGTAACCAAGATTTTTTTCTTCATCTTATCATCTGTAAATGTTATACAAAAATAATAAGCCTGACTGAAAAAGTAATCAGTCAGGCTTTATTTAACATAATATTGACTTATTGTCGTTGCTTTATACCGATACCGA
>JAHEYR010000163.1 GCA_023251485.1 Bacteroidales bacterium | reverse complement strand
TGAAGTGTTTACACAATGTAAAGCGGCTTGACATGACGGAATCGGAAAAAACATCTGTTCGATACACCACGCGTGATGCGATGTTATCATCAGAGGATGTTAGCTTCGTAATTATTAAAACGAAAATGCACGCATCTCACAAACAGTTATTACTTACTTGCTATGATGCTTTTGTTCATTTGAAGTCATTTAAAGGTAATGAGAATTTAACTGAACAAGACGTTTCAATCTCGTGGTCTCCTGATGTTTTAGACCCTCTGATAGGACATTATGGTTGTCACAAAATAAAACAGGATAAGGCAGAAGACGATGCTTGATAAAATCAGTATTGAGGGGACGGACGAGACTGACTCTTCTTTTCTCAAAAAATGGCTATCTGATCCAGAGGCTTTATTAGCGTTTCCATCAACCTGCGAGAAAGAGGTGGATGCAATAGTCAATACGTGGATGGCCTATTCTAAACTAGGGCTTGGCTTTACAGCACTATTACATGGAGAACCGATCGCCATGATGGTATTGTATTTATGTCCTTTTGAAACTTTAAAACATCAAAGTGAATTTTCAATTATCGTAAACAAGTCCTATCGAAACAATGGAGTCGGATCAGAACTGATAGACTTCGCTTCTTGTTTTGCAAAAGAGGCTGCTAAAGTTGAATGGCTTTACTTAAGCGTTTATCAGGGGAATCCAGCCATCAACCTATATAGACGGAAGGGATTTGAAGAGTTCGGTAGACAGAAAGACTGGATTAAGCATGACGGGATCACCAGGGATCGCATCCTAATGCAGAGGAAGCTATGATTACTGATTGGAAAAAATGCGCACACAGTACACCGGACACAGGAAGGTGGGTGCTAGCCAGGGGCGCATCAGGTAAGATCTATCACTGCAAATACTGCTCAGTGGTTTTTTTTAATGAAAACTACAATCAATACGAAACTCTTCAAAAATTAAGGACTATTACAGATTTTCAGAATTATTGGATTCCATTTATTGGGGATATATTTATTCAAGAAGAAATCATAGAGTGGACTCCAATTCCATTATAAAGAGGCGTTAAAATGGGAAAGTATAAAAAGAAACCAATTGTTATCGAAGCTAAACAATGGTTTCCTGGAAAGGAAATTGAAGGTGTATTTACTAGGCTTAAAAATTTGGATATCGATATTGATGTCCACCCTTATATTGACACGTTAGAAGGTAGAATGAAAGTCTCTCCAGGCGACTGGATCATCAAGGGCGTGAAGGGGGAATTGTACCCTTGTAAAAATGACATATTCCAAATGACCTATGATCTGGTAGAGGAATAGAAATGATTCAAGTGACGATAGGGCTTGGAATTGGCATGTTTATCGGTTTGGCATGCTTTGTATGTTGGACAATCGGTTTATTTATGGGGAGTAGAATGTGATTATTTTTGACCTTGATGGTACGCTAGCTAATTGCGAACACAGAAGACATTACGTAGATAAAAGTTATATTACATGCGGTATTGGGTGTAGTTCTAAACGTCGATGTATAAAATGCCTTAGAAAATTGGAATTAGATCAACCAAACTGGAAGGCGTTCTATGAGGCGTGCGATCAAGATAAGCCTATTTTGCCTGTCATGGAAGCTCTTAGAAAATTTGGGAATTGTCCTCAACATGAAATCATGATTTGGTCTGGAAGGTGCGAGTCTGTTAAGGAAAAGACTATTGATTGGCTTTATAAATATAGTCCTTATCACGCTCCCAAAGATGTTTGGAGAAATTTTCTTTTAAAGATGCGTCCAATTGGAGACTACACACCCGACGATCAACTTAAAGAACGGTGGTTAGATGAGTATATAATGAGCCTTACAGAGGGTCAGCTATTATCCTATTCAATAAACAAAAAACATCCAATAAGTTTTGTTTTTGATGATCGACCCAAGGTAATTAGGATGTGGCGTCGACGAGGTATATTCGTTTTTAATTGCGCGCAGAGTGATGAGGATTTTTAAATGGACTTTCATTTTTGGTTTATAGACTTCCATGCATGGAAAAAACGTAAAATCTTCGGAACGGGTGGCGCTGGGTTTTGGATTAGGCTTTTCGGAAGAGGGTTTAGGGTAACAAACTCAGATATGTTATTCAGCGAAAGGAATGGATATAAAAAATATATCAAACTGCCTTTTGGATACCGTCTAACATTTTTTGGCGACAACACTTGGGGTAGAGTTACTAAAGATAAAGACTGGGTTATTGTATATTCTAAGTCTGGGCACTATAAGAATGGATCTCCACTCGGCGAACTTCTGTGTAAGGATGTTGATGAAGTTGCTAGAGCGATATCTATCTATGGCATTGAAGATCCTGTTGTAAAACCTTTCAAAAAAAAACTAAATGTAAAGCGGCTTGACATGACAAAATCAGATATTAGACATATTTATATACCACCACTGGATTCGATTATACTTCTTCACAATACTACGGAAATAGATCAGACCGTTCTATTTTTTCCTTTTCTTTTTTCTGTCGTAGGTACACCACACGAAATAATCGTTCCATCCAAGACAAATATACAGATAGACGTTTTGGAGGGTTCGGTATACGAACACTTTAGGGGTTGTACCGCAGAGCTTCCTTTAGGTGTAGACCTAGAAATAAAACTTTCACAAGACGATGCGAAAACAATGGAGAGTGTGATGGAGTATCTGAACCAGGCTCCGGAGTTTTCTAAAGAGAGTTTAAAAGAAATAACAGAGACTTTGAATAGTAGTTTGGATGCCTTCAGGGAGAAAAATGTTCTTGAACTGGAAAATAATCTTCGAGAGGGATTTATGGGTTGCTTGCCGCCAGGCTCACCATTACCGTCACCTGGAAATCCAAGGGCTTTTGACCCTCTAGACCTACTGTTAAAGGAGAAAGCTCTAAAAGAACAGTCCTTTCAAAATTGGATCAGCGTGGATGAATCCCTTCCAGAAAATGGTTTGGAGGTAGATGTCATTTGCGAGGCACGCTATGGAAAGACTAGTGCGATAGGTCGCAATCTAGAAAGGCATGAGTTCACTGGCGTTTTTGAACGATCAACGGGGTGGAGAATATGGTTTCAAAAAAGTGGTTGTGATCCTGTTATCTGTTGGAGATATAAGGACGATGAGACTCGTAAAATTTTAGATCATAAGCCACCAAAACAAACCGAACAAACAGAGGAAGACGAATGAGAGTGCAAATCGTTGTAGATATATCTGGAAGTGATATCCTACTAAACAAGATCCAAGGAATGGATGAGAAGAAAAACCAAATCATGACGTACTGCATGGTTAAGGCAATCTCGCACGCCCTAAGCATAGTCCCAGACGACAAAATCATATTAAACAATATTGAAATTAGGTTCTTAGATGAAGAGCCTTCACAGATGGTTCAGGATAAAGATGACTGATGATAAACAGAAAAAGATTGTTTCTCTCGAAGAGGTCGCTGCGATGCTTGAAAGAGGTGAAATCTCTGTTGAGGATTATGTGCAGGCAATAGAGTCCGCTATAGGAAAAGAAACCTTTTGGAAGATTTACAACGAACATTTGAAAAACTATTTTACAGGTATTGATTTCAATGATTCCAGCATAAGGAACTCAATCCTGAAAGCAGGTCAAGATGAGAATAAGTAAGCACTTTCAAAGGATCGTTCAGGGGTGTGGGTATCTAGAACACGTAGGAAGCCACCCAGGAAACAAATCCTTGTTTGTTTTCTCAATACTGACTTCATTGGTTTGTTATCATGGCGGTTCTTTCATCCCGATGATATCGGTTTTTTTGATTTTTATGGTTTACCTGTATGGGGCTTGGTCAAGATCTAAAATTAATGAAGAAATGGATTTCTTGACAAAATCCATAAAAACAGAGGAAGAGTTAATTGAGCAGGTAAAAATCGATTGCCTATCGCTCAAAAAAAAGCTAGAGGCTAAAGCATTAGAGCTTCAAAAGCAGATGGACGATCTCAAATAAGTAATTTTTTGTTTCACCATTAAGCCTCATCCTATAGGTTAGGAATCTCCTAACCATCATGAAAATTCCTATTTCAAATTAAAAATTAATGAGATACGTTAAAGCAAAACCCCAAGAGGAGCAAACTATGAAAATGTTCAAAGGTGATAAGAGCAATACACAAAAAGGCGTTGGAGCAGCTGAGAAGTCTATGGATGGGTATTACGGTGGGAAGCATCGTACAGCATCACATAAGCCCATTAAGGGGACTCCTAAGCCAGGCCACGCAACTAGCACCATGGAAAAAGAGATCGGCGCAACTAATAAGGGTGAGCCTGGTGAGAAGAAATACAAATCCAACACTATGTCACCTGGTTGCAAAGAAGGAAAAGTCAACGATTATGGCAAGTAACTTGCTGTAGTTTTCTTCTGTCGGGGCGGAAAACATTGGAACTCTAAAATCTTTAAAGGAGCATACTATGAGTAACGGCCCCGTCCCTATTGAACAAATGCAATATTCCCAGTCGATCAATCGTCGCTATTGGGATACTAAATACATCTACGAAAACTTCCAGCAAAACACAGCGACTTCAAAAGTCGGCGGCGGAGCTGCTGGTGGTACTGCTGGCGATAACAATGCTCTCATTCTACCTACCACAGCCTTCGAATATTCCATTTTAGGCACTCAGACCATTACGGCGCCAGTTATCACGGCTTCCGGTTTGAATATGGGTTCTATGGATCAAACGGCCAATGATGGGCTTGAATTGAATCATGGTATCCTAGCGTCTCAGGTTCCTTCGTTTATCATCGGTGCTGACGATGCGTTCTTTGTTCGTGCGCGTTTCAGTATCGAAGACGTCTCCGGTACGGACGACTGCGCTATTGGCTTCCGTAAAGTAGCGGCCAACCAGGCTAATATCGACGATTATGCTGATATGGCGGTTCTTAACGTGATTGCTGGCAATATCCCAATCGAAACAATTGTAGGTGGCGCGGCTACCGTCACTACTGACACCACCCAAAACTGGGCTGATTTGGAAACTCATGAGCTTTCAGTTTTGGTTTCTTCTGCTGGCGTGGTAACTTATACCATCGACGCCGCAGCTCCAACCGTCACCGCAGCGTATTCGTTTACAAATGCGCTTAACGTGATGCCTTTCTTCTACTTCTTGCAGGACACAGACATTACAGGTGCAGTGCCTTTAATGATCTGGGAATGCGGATATCAGTTGAATTCGTAGCCGAATTGGGAGGGGGCGCAGTGTCCCCTTCCTTTAATCGTCATGCTTTACCATTTTGGTACTTCTCTGTAAATTTTTGGTGATTCCTGAAGGTTTTGAGAGATCATTTGCTGTTGTCTTATCAACGCGTTCAGTAATTGTATTTCGCACTTCATGGAGTTTAATTCATCCACCAGCTCGTTGATTTTATAGGCTAGAGTAGTCTTTGATGGTGACGGGTCACAGGGTAACGGGAATTTTTCCAAAGTCTTCGTTTTCATTCACATACCTCTTCCCAATCTTCTGCTAGTAAATCGTCCGTGGAGGGAGTCCACACCCAAATTTCGTTTTTTGGTGTGTCTGGTGTGCGCGCTTCGAATAGGAGATTGCCATTAACAGTATTGACTAATCTCACATGTTTATTGGTGGAATTCCAGTCAGCTCTCCTCATTTTTATGCTGTTCTTTAAATATAAAAGAGCTTTTTCAAACGTAAGCTCCCGATTTTTTTGATGGGATAAGGATTCAGATCTCCACCCCAATTTCCACTCCAATTCCATTGCTTGCTTGTGCGAACACATTGCTTTGTTAGCTGTTTGATCTTGTATGCACAGTCGAATATTGTTAATTAAGCTTAACACGTCTAAAAGCAAATCAGAAACTGATTCATTACCTTCTTTTATTTTTCTGTTTAACAATAACACGTCATTTGAAAGGTGTGATAAATCCATACTCATAATCTTCTCCTGTTTATTTAATCCATTTCAACCCAGTCGGTGGCTAAGATGTCCATTTGACTTGGAAGCCAAGGAAGACGATCTCCTTGAGCATTTTGTATGCAAAGATACGGTCTGGATATGTTAGACAGTAGATCTGGGGTGACCATCTCAACGTGTTGACCTGGCCCATTCCAACCAAGGCGGCTCATCTTCTTGTTTTTCTTTAGCATAGTCAAAGCTGATTCAAAAGATACTATCATAGGTTCTCCCAGATCTCTGTTCTGATGTAAATATATAGCAACGTCCCGAACACAGCATTTTGGACAAATTTCAACGCAGGCCGCCTGTCCATGAGTCCTTTCGATTTCTTTTATGCACTGCTCACACAACCAATCACTCATACTAGTCCTTCATAATCTAATTTACTGGCAACTCGAACAGTATGTGGTTACCGCATGTGCATCTCAAATAAACATCCGTATCATATTCAGGATAATTGTCATTCTGTGTTAGCAGTGTTGACTCCATATCACACACCTCACACTTTTTAGAATATTCGTATCGATATTCTTTTGGTATTTCATGCTCTAACATATTAGTCCTTGCTCATCCAGGCTGGTATCGGCGCCCATGTTGGGTCGGCCGGGGCCTGAGCTTGATAGGTTTCAGTGGTTGTGTCCGTTTGAGGATCTTCCGTTTTTTCATCTTCGGGAGGTGGCAACGGTGTAGTCCTGTACACCGTGCTACTGAAAGGAAAGCAGCAGTTCATTTGGCTTTGTCCTCGCCGATCAAGCAGATGGTCTTAATCGAGTATTGAAGAGCTGTCTCTAAATGAGTTCTGGCAAGTTCAAGGGTTCGAGCGGCTTCCTCATTGAAATTATCATCGAGTTCGTGAAAAATTAGATGCTCGTCCAGTTCCGTGAATCTTTCACGCATCTCGGTCATTTGCTCTACATAGCCGTCTTTGAATTTCTGAATGAAATCTAATCGGTGGTCGGGGAGTTTGAATTGGTTCGCGTGCATTATTCTGATTCCTTTAATTTTAAAAGCTTTCCGTAAAGCCAGTTAATTCCCTGGGCAAACGCTAAAGGTGTTGCCGATTCTCTTGCCATGTTGATGTCACTAGATATCAACGTTGAAGAGCAAAGTTCGCAAGATAAAATCTCTTCTTTTTTTCTAGGGTCGGGATGATGGAATTCGCAAAGAGGGATTTCACATTTGCAGTAATAGCATTGCTCTGTATCTCCATTTTCGTCTTTGACAATTCGATAATCAA
>JAHEYR010000028.1 GCA_023251485.1 Bacteroidales bacterium | reverse complement strand
CCACCGCTAATCAGCTTAAAATGTTTTTAACCCGTATGGGAAAAACATCAAAGTTTATGGTCACCGGTGATGTAACCCAGATCGACTTACCCAGGAATCAGAAGTCGGGCCTTGTTCATTCGAGCCAGATCCTGAAAGACATTAAAGGTATTGCCTTCGTGATGCTTGATGCATCCGATGTGGTGCGTCATAAGCTGGTTTCTTTAATCATCAATGCATATGATCGGGATGCCGAGATCAATAATTTTGAAAAAACTAAATTCAGAAACGACTAAATCAAAATATATCCTGTATGAAAAATGCCATCGTAAAGACTGATTTCCAGTTTAAGGATCAGAAAAGTGTTTACAAAGGAAAGGTGAGAGACGTATATAACATCAAAGACGAACTACTGGTCATGGTAGCAAGCGATCGTATCTCTGCTTTCGATGTTATCCTCCCTGAAGGAATCCCTTACAAAGGACAGGTGCTGAATCAGATAGCCTCAAAGTTTTTGGATAGCACAGAGGACATCGTTCCTAACTGGAAAATTGCTGTTCCTGATCCAATGGTTACTATTGGCCGTCTGTGTGAACCGTTTAAGGTGGAGATGGTGATTCGTGGTTACCTCTCAGGACATGCATGGCGCGAATACAAAGATGGAAAGCGTTCTATTTGTGGTGTAGCAATGCCCGAAGGATTAAAAGAGAACGATAAGTTTCCTACACCAATGATTACACCAACGACTAAAGCAGCAGTCGGACATGACGAAGATATTTCGCGTGAAGACATTATTAAACTAGGACTGGTTTCTGAAGAAGACTACACCAAACTGGAAGAGTATACTTATAAACTTTTTGAACGCGGAACAGAGATTGCTGCCAGTATGGGATTGATTTTGGTCGATACGAAATATGAATTCGGAATGGCTGATGGCGATATTTATCTGATCGATGAAATCCATACTCCTGACTCTTCACGTTACTTTTACAAAGAGGGATACGAAGCACGTCAGGCTAAGGGTGAGTCACAAAAACAGCTATCGAAAGAGTTTGTTCGCGAATGGTTAATGGCCAATGGCTTCCAGGGAAAAGACGGACAAACTGTTCCGCTAATGACTGAAGAATATGTCAATTCTGTTTCTGATCGTTATATCGAATTATATGAACAGATTGCAGGGGAACCTTTTGTTAAAGCAGATACCTCAAATGTTTTAACCAGGGTTCAAAAGAACATTGAAACGTTTTTAACTGCCTACTATAGGTAGTAACTTAAAAAAGGCTGTTTCGAATTTGAGACAGCCTTTTTTATAGATCATCCGGGATGAAGGGAGGAATCTCAACTGAAACCGTCATTATCGGTATGATGGATACGCTAACGTCCCCATCTAATCTGCTTGCATTTCAAACTATTAATATAACAGTTTCAGTAGACTCCTGAATTCTGCTTCTTTTTTATAATCCATATTCAGGTTATATGAAAGAGCAATCTCCTCGCCTATACTTTGTAATAAATAGATATTATCACAGGGCTGATAATTTTCAGCTCTATCGTCCATGTGATTTTCCTTGAAATAATACTTCACATCTTTACGAGTAAATATTGAGCCTTTCGCCACCGGATTTACGTAGAACAGAACCGGACGATCTTTTAACAACTTCTTTTCATCCGCATTATCCACATAAGCCAATGCCATTACACCATGAAGATTTGCCATATATAGAGGCAATCCCAGTCGTTGTGACATCCCTGCATAAAAGACAGATAAAGCCTTTTGGCTTCCGCTATGCGAATCCAACAATTTATTCAATGCGATCTCGTCAGGTTGAATCTGATTAATAACTGTTGGTGTAAAATCATACGTCTCAAATAAAATTTTATTAATCACCTTAATCTCTTCGGGACCTGTCAGATTGCTATTCAATTCCAGCCAAATCTCCTTTTCAAGTCGCAGCAGATCCTTCAAAATCTTATCCTCATCCAGATCCGGACAGATAAACTTGGTCAATATAATATATCCTTTGAGTATATTTTTCGAATCAAGCGTAATCCAGTTATTTAATTCGGAATAAAGAGAGTCCAGATGAATCCGATGAATAAGTACCCTTACTCTATCTTGAACCAGCGGATCAAATGTATTATCTAAGAAATCCTGAAGTAGTGGATTCACTTCAACACCATAAAAAGCAATAGATTCACAAATTCCCTCATAAACCTTTTCATTAGGTTCATCCAACAACATAAAAAGAGCCTTTAGCTTTTCGACTTCCTTTTTCTTAAACATAACTTCGGCAACTTTAAAAGATAAAAATAATCTAAAAAGAAAGGATCTGAATAAAACTTACAAACAATTCATCAACAGCTCAGCAAACTAATAAACAGACATTTAACACAATGCTGTTCATTAATTTGCCTATCTTCATTTATGAATTTTGCATATTATTACACAATAAAAGCCTAATGATCTTGTGGAAAACCGCAGAATCAATGCCAGCTGGTTTTCTTAACTTATTCTTCCCAACACATGCAGAATAAGTCGCTCCATTGTTGAAGGATAATTCGTTGTAAATGTTTTTAGATAACGATTCGCAACAATTGCACATACGGTCAATGTTTTATGTCCAAGTAACCCACCTAAGCCATACAAAGCAGAGGTTTCCATTTCAAGATTTCCAATTCTCAAGTCCCCATATCTGAACGAAGTCAACTTTTCGTTGATCCCTGCTAATGATGGAACCATCCTGATCTGACGACCCTGTGGCGCATAAAAACCTGAGGCAGTGCAAGTCACAGCAATATTAATATCTTTACCTATTAATGCCAACAGTTCAGGATCGGAAGCCACTGCATAAGGTGTTGGTAAGAGGTCAGGCCAATTAGTATGCGCGATAAAAGCATCAGTCAATCCTTTATCAATTATCTCAGGATATCTTTCATAGAAATAAAGTAACCCGTCCATACCTATTCCATGTGATGATGCAACCAGACTATCCGATGGAAGATCGGGCTGAAATCCTCCTGAAGTACCCATTCTGATGATGGTCAGTTGCTTCAACTCTTTTTTCGGCGTTCTCTCTTTCAAGTCTACATTCACCAAGGCATCCAATTCATTCAATACAATATCCATGTTATCGGTGCCCATTCCTGAAGACAGAACGGTAATTCTTTTCTTTCCAATCCATCCGGTATGGGTAATGATTTCACGGTTCTGAACGCGTAACTCGATAGAATCAAAATGTTTGGATACTTTCTCTACACGACCCGGATCGCCTACAACTAAGACAGTATCTGCAAGTTGTTCAGGTAAAAGATGAAGATGGTAAACGCTGCCGTCAGCATTTAATATTAGTTCGGATGTTGCTATTTTTTTCATTGATCAATAGTTTTTATAAAAGTAACTTTGTAGTGTTCATTTAATAAGCCATTATGAAATCAGCTTTTCATGAACTTTACCTTTTATTGAAGGTTTATCACAAAGATAGCCTTTTCAGTTAATAGAAAAAAACATAATGATGCAAGTTGAAATCATCACCATTGGAGACGAAATACTCATCGGACAAATAGTCGACACCAACTCTGCCTGGATGGGCGAGCAGCTTAACCTGATAGGACTTAGCGTAAAACAAATCACCAGCGTATCCGACAAACGCGAAGACATTTTAAAAGCCCTCGAATTAGCTTCAACAAGAGCTAAAGTGGTTCTAATTACCGGTGGATTAGGTCCAACCAGCGACGATATCACCAAACCCACCCTGTGCGAATATTTCAATAGTAAGTTGGTTTTTAAACCGGAAGTATACAAGGAGATTGAGCGTATTTTTGGATCGAGAGGATTTGTGATAACCGATGTAAATCGTAAGCAGGCTGAAGTACCCGAATGCGCTACTGTAATGCCCAATCATAACGGCACTGCCCCGGGAATGTGGTTTGAAAAAGAAGACACCATCTATGTTTCAATGCCGGGAGTGCCTTTTGAGATGAAAGGGATCATGAGCGATTATGTTTTACCCCGACTGAAAGAACGATTTACCACTCAGGCCATTTATCATAAAACCGTTTTAACCCAGGGTATGGGAGAGTCGATGGTGGCTGCTCGCATAGAAGATTGGGAAAAGGCACTTCCATCATCCATCAAACTGGCATATCTTCCACAACCCGGCATGGTTCGTTTACGACTTACCGGTGTCGATACGAATTATGAACGCATCAAGGCATTGGTTGAAGCTGAAGCTGAAAAGCTCATTCCATTAATTGACGAACTCATTTATGGCTACAATGACGACAAAATGGAAAGTGTTGTCGGACAATTACTAGCAGCACAACATGCAACATTAGCAACAGCCGAAAGCTGCACAGGCGGATATCTGGCTCATCTTATTACGTCCATCCCAGGCAGCTCTGAATATTATAAAGGATCGGTTGTTTCTTATGCCAATAGTATAAAAACCGCGTTATTGGATGTAAAAGAGAGCGATCTGGAGGCATATGGAGCCGTTAGTGAGCAGGTAGTTTCTGCAATGGCCGAGGGTGTCCGTAAAATTATGGGTACAGATTATGCATTAGCTACCTCAGGTATTGCCGGACCCGATGGAGGAACTCCTGAAAAACCAGTCGGGATTGTTTGGATTGCTTTAGCCTCTGCATCAGGAACTAAAACTAAATTATTAAACCTTGGAACCAACCGTCAGCGCACTATTCATATGACGGCAATCAACGCTTTAAGCCTGCTGAGAAAAGAAATCAGTAAAAAGTTTTAAAAATGGTTGGATTCTAAAAAAATTATTCCGAATTTTGCGCTCCCGTTTGAGAATGAGTCGGATTTAGAAAAAAATATTATTGCCATGTCACGAATTTGCCAGATTACAGGAAAGAAATTAATGGTGGGAAACAATGTTTCACACTCAAATATCAAGACAAGAAGGAAGTTCTACCCTAACTTGCAGACAAAGAAATTCTTCGTACCCGAAGAAGATGCATGGATTGAACTCAAAGTTTCAACTTCTGCCTTAAGGACTATCAACAAAAATGGCATCTACGCATGTCTTAAAGAAGCCAAAACTAAAGGCTTTCTAAAATAGTCTGATATAAACAAAATTTGAAGGTCGTTTATGGAAATCCATAGACGACCTTTTTTTTGTTAACTTAGCTTCGACAAAATATTCTAATCATCGAAGCAGCTTAAACCCTATGCGGTATCTATTTATTCTTCTCATCTCCATTCTGTTGTTCGTCAATATTGATGCAATCGCTCAGAACAAGAGCAGAACAACAGTATATGGAAAGATTACCGACGAGCAGAATAGACCGCTCAATATGGTTTCGGTCCAGATAAAAGAGACCGGCAGTATTAGCAAAGAAGATGGAAGCTATGAAATCACGATACCTTCCGGAAAACAAATCTCAATCACCTTTTCTCTTTTAGGTTATACCCGACAGATCCGACAGGTCAATCCGATAGAAGATCAAAAAATCAAGCTTGACATTAGGTTATCCGTTCAGGCTAACCAATTACAAACCGTAATTATCAACGAACGGTTTAGCGACAAGTCATTCAACTTTACACGAATAGATCCAAAGTCAGCTGCTGTAATCCCTACGGCAGGAGGGAGTGTAGAATCTTTGATTAAATCACAACCCGGTGTCTCTTCAAACAACGAATTAAGTGCACAATACAATGTCCGTGGTGGAAATTATGACGAGAATCTTGTCTATGTAAACGATATTGAGATTTTCAAACCTTTTTTAATTCGATCCGGACAACAAGAAGGCCTTAGTTTTATAAATAGCGATCTTGTTTCAGCCATCTCATTCTCTGCGGGTGGATTCGAAGCAAAGTATGGAGATAAAATGTCATCGGTATTAGATATTCACTATCGCAAGCCGACAGAATTCGCGGGAACGGCTATGTTAAGTCTGCTGGGAGCTTCTATTCATCTGGAGGGAGCCAGCAAAAACAAGAAGTTTACATGGATTACCGGACTGCGCCAAAAATCCAATCAATCACTATTGAATTCAATGGATACCAAAGGAGCCTATCGCCCTTCCTTTACCGACTTTCAAGGACTACTCACTTATGCCATCACCCCAAAGCTTGAAGTATCGCTGCTTGGAAACTATGCAAAGAACCTCTATCGTTTAGTCCCTGAGGATAGAGAAACCTCTTTCGGAACATTGAATGAAGCGTTGCGTCTAAAAGTCTACTTCGAGGGCCAAGAGGCCGATCGTTTCGATAATGGCACCGCTGCCTTAAACTTCAACTGGCATCCATCACAAGCACTCAATTTAAAACTTACAGGGTCTTACTTTCACTCTTACGAACGCGAATCTTTTGATATATTGGGACAATACTGGATCGGACTGCTTGAGACCGATCTTAGCAAACCCAACTTTGGTGATGTGGTGGAGACCAAAGGCGTTGGAAGCTATCTCAACCATTCCAGGAATCATCTGACTGCCGACGTGTTTAACATAGAACACCGGGGCGCCATAACCCATCGAAATAATCAATTTCAATGGGGCATAAAAGCGCAGCACGAAAAAATCAACGACCGACTCAACGAGTGGACGATGATCGACTCAGTGGGTTACTCACTCCCCTATCCGCCACAGACACCCGGAGACATTCCGCAGAACAGCGACTTTAAGCTCTCATAAGCAGTCAAGACAGCGCATGATCTATCCTCGTGGCGCTATAGCGGCTTTGTCCAGAACACGATCTACCTCCGCTCCGACAGTGTAAAGATATGGCTGAACGCCGGTCTTAGAAGTGCTTATTGGGATGTAAATCACGAATGGCTTCTCAGTCCTCGTGTCATTCTGGGTTACAAACCCAATTGGAAAAACGATATCACCTTCCGAATTTCTGGTGGTGTGTATCAACAGCCTCCTTTTTATAGGGAGCTGCGCGATCTGGATGGAAATCTCCATCTCAACACACCCGCTCAACAATCCATCCATCTATTAACAGGCACCGATTGGATTTTCAAAGCATGGGATCGTCCATTTAAATTAACGGCTGAAGCTTATTACAAGTTTTTAAACAATTTGATTCCTTACGAAATAGACAACGTGAGAATCCGTTATCTCAGTGGCGAGAAAGCCAAAGGATATGCCACCGGTATTGATTTTAAGATCAACGGGGAGTTTGTACCCGGATTAGAGTCATGGGCCAGTCTGTCATTTATGAAGACAGAAGAAGATATCGTAGGTGATTATTATTACCGTTATTTGAATAAAAAGGGAGAAACGATTATACCCGGTTATACGTCAGATGCCGTTGCAGTCGATAGTGTAAAGGTGAATCCCGGTTATATTCCACGGCCTACTGATCAGCGCGTGACATTTAGTCTCTTCTTTCAAGATCACTTACCCAATAACCCCACTGTCAAAGTCCATCTCAATCTATTATATGGAAGTGCATTGCCTTTTGGACCACCCGATTCACCCAAATATCTTCAAACCATGCGCATACCACCCTATCGCAGAGTGGATATCGGGTTCTCAAAACAAATCATTGGAGAAGAGGCAACCTACAAGCCAAAGAATAGACTCCGCCATATTAAATCGCTTTGGGTCTCAGCCGAAGTTTTCAATCTTTTCCAAATTAGTAATACCGTTTCGTATCTCTGGATCAGCGACGTAACGAATCGAAAATATGCTGTGCCCAACTACCTGACACCACGGCAACTCAACCTACGGTTGATTGCAAAGTTCTAAAGCATATACATCATCCCAACCGTGCTTCCGTCATTTCGACTGAAAGGAGAAATTCACTAAAAGCGAGACACCTCAGTATTCATAAAAAGCCTCGATTTCTTTTATAAAAAAACATTATCCTTATAAACATTCTCCATCCTGATTCGTTATTTAGATTAATTCTAATCAGTAACTAAAAATAAAACGAATATTATGAGTCAGTGTGAAAGAACATCGTGGGAATTTCCCGCATTACCTTATGCTTACAATGCCTTAGAGCCTTATATTGATGCTCAGACAATGGAAATCCATCATACCAAGCATCACCGTGCCTATTTTGATAAATTCTATGCGGCTATTCAGGGCACAGAGCTCGAGAGTCTTTGCATGAAACACATTTTCAGCATGGTAAGCACCCTTCCGCTTGCCGTTCGTAATAACGGAGGTGGTTTCTTCAACCATAAGTTATTTTGGAAAGTGATGGGGCCAAATGGAGGAGGCGAGCCACAAGGAGCGTTAGCCGAAGCCATTAACCAATCATTTGGGTCGTTCGAAAAATTTAAAACACTATTCAACGAAGCTGCTGCTAACCGTTTTGGAAGTGGTTGGGCATGGTTGATCGTAAAAGAAGATGGCTCACTGGCCGTAACTTCAACTGCGAATCAGGATAATCCTTTGATGGATATTGCCGAGGTAAAAGGTTTCCCAATTTTAGCACTTGATGTTTGGGAACATGCATATTATCTGAAATATCAGAACCGCCGTCCTGAATATGTAAGTGCGTTTTGGAATGTGGTTAACTGGAGTGCAGTTACAGAACGTTTCGAAAAAGCATCACAATAATTTTTGAAAGGTAATATGGGGCACCCAATTCCTAGGTGCCCCCATTTTAATTTAAACCAATCCATGAAACGCAACGTCGTATTAATCATCGCATTTATTCTGACTGCTTTCACAACACAAGCGCAAACCAGTCTAAGCATCTTACAGACCCCTTCAGGGAAGTCAGTGTTTCCGCCCCTCCCCTATGCTTATAATGCATTAGAACCATCGATAGACTCGCTCACAATGAGCATACACTATTCTAAACATTTCAAAGCCTATTATGACAATCTGATGAAAGCTGTTTCAGGCACTCCACTGGCCGATAAAACGATCAATCAGATCTTTGCTAATATCGCAGATGTACCGGTAGTTGTTAAAAACAATGCCGGTGGATTCTATAACCACGATCTTTTCTGGGAAGTAATGGGACCGAATAGTGGAGGATTGCCAACCGGAGAGGTTGCCGAGGCAATCAACAAATCTTTTGGAAGCTTTGACAACTTCAGAAAGGCCTTTGATGACGCAGCAAAAGGTCGCTTTGGAAGCGGCTGGGCATGGCTCATCGTAAAAGAAGACAAAAGTTTAGCAATTACATCAACAGCAAATCAGGACAATCCCTTGATGAGCACTGCTGAAGTAAAAGGAATACCTATTTTAACCCTCGATGTTTGGGAGCATGCCTATTATCTTAAATATCAAAACAAACGCGCCGACTATGTTACCGCCTTTTGGAATGTAGTAAACTGGCAAGCGGTTGCAAAATTCTATCAAAATGCACTAAAATAAAAGCTAGTATACCTGTCTGGTTTAGGCCTTAATTCATGTAAAGTGAATTAAGGCCTTTTAGTTATGTTTCCATGGGTAATATCAAAACACATTTTATCTTAAAGACACTATTGTCTGGCGAAAATTGAAATCCAACTAAATATGAAACAAAAAAATATAACCAATTTATTTTTACCTATTTATCCAAAAAATATATTATATTTAAGGGTTTAATTCAGCTTTTCTTATTCATCAATATAAAAGCTAACGACCATGGAAATAAACACTAAATACCATTTCGAATGGAAAGATTTGGGAGACATTGCCATTGGTCGTCCAAATTTGGGCACAAGCACCAACGTAATTGCCTATCGTTTGATGCAATACACCATGCGTGATGTACTGGAAAAGCATTGGGGACCCGAAAAGACCAATGAATTCTTCGTTAAAGCGGGATATAAAGCAGGAACAGAGTTCTGTAAAAACATCCTCGATTGCTCCCTCGATTTCGATGGATTTGTGGCTAACCTGACTGAAACATTGGAGAAATTCGGTATTGGTGTGCTCCGGGTCGAAAAAGCGGATCTCGAAAAGTTGTCGTTTATTTTTACTGTTTCCGAAGATCTGGATTGTTCAGGGCTTCCGTATAAAGGTGTGGAAGTTTGTGATTACGACGAAGGTTTTATTGCAGGTATAATGCATGAGTATACCAGTAAAAATTTCATCGTCAAAGAAATAGATTGCTGGTGTACTGGCGATCGCACCTGTCGCTTTACGGTAGACATGATAAAATAATAAATAATTCAGATGGCGAACGAAGAAGACAACATCTTAAACACAATCAATCAAACACTTTTGTACTTGATTGATGGAGAAATCAATTCTGCTATCGACCTGTTAGATAAAACAGAGCCGACATTAATTAGTAAAACTCATTGTACCGAAATCTTTATCAGTCTCAGAAAATTTATCATACAATACCAAAATGCTAGCGTTTTTCTCCATGCGCTTTCCATTGGCAACCTAGAAGTTAATCCGCCCGATGATCCTCTTCATGAAAATTATGTAATCGCCCAATATAAACAACTTCATTCGAACATGTGCCACTTTGCATGGCAAGTACAACAAATTGCGAAAGGAGATTTAAATCAGAAAGTAAACTTCCTTGGCGAGTTTTCAATCGCATTCAATAAAATGACAGAGGCCCTGCGAGAGAAGAAACTGATGGAAGAAAAAATTCAACTTCAAAATGAGCAACTCCAGAAACTCAATTCCGAAAAAGACAAGTTATTTATGATCATCTCGCACGACCTGCGCAGTCCGTTCAATTCATTCCTTGGCTTAACACAAATCATGGCTGAAGAACTGAATACCATGACCCATGAAGAAATAAAAAATATTGTTATCACGTTGAGCAAATCGGCCACAAACCTTTACAGTTTACTCGAAAACTTGCTTGAGTGGTCGCTAATGCAGCGTGGTATGCGTCGTTTCAAACCTGAATCATTCATCTTGTTGAATACGATTACAACAATTATTGAGTTGGCTCGCGATGCAGCCGACAAGAAAATGATTAAAATCAGTTACGATATTCCGGAAAATATGATTGTATTAGCTGATATACAAATGATCGAAAGCTTGATGCGTAATTTGGTTTTCAATGCTATAAAATTCACACACAAAAACGGGAACATTACCATTGCAGCAAAACCGATTCTCGACAATTTTGTTGAAGTATCTATCAAGGATACGGGGATCGGAATGAAAAAGAACATGATAGATAATCTTTTCCACATTGACAAACAGACAAACCGCAAAGGCACAGAAGGCGAACCCAGCACCGGTCTCGGATTGATTTTATGCAAGGATATCATTGAAAAACACTGCGGAAAGTTTTGGATAGAAAGCGAAGAAGGAATAGGCTCAACGTTTCATTTTACCATTCCTCACAATGCGGAAACAGAGGCAAAACCCGATATTCTAAATATCGGTTCCTAGAGGATAATGAGTTGCAAATTAACAACCTGAGAATATTAAATACCGAAAATTTAGGAACATATAATTTCGACCTTTTGGGAGAAATCTCTTCTTAATCCGCAAACATCTATAAGCAGATTTCTCCCAAGTGGTCGAAATAACGGGGTGAGGTTTAAGCACATTCCCTCAATATCTTAAAACAGAACCTTTATTATTTAAGCTTCTTCAGCAACATCTCAGCTACTAATTCAGATGATGCCGGATTTTGTCCTGTAATTAAATTACCATCTTCAATAGCATAGGGTTGCCAGTCGCCAGCCTTACTATAGATTCCACCATTGGCTTTCAGCATATCTTCGACTAAGAAAGGAACAACGTTGGTTAGTTGAACAGCGGCTTCTTCACTATTCGTGAATCCGGTAACCTTTTTATCCTTCACCAAATACTCTCCATTGGCATCTTTTACATGGCGTAATACACCGGGTGCATGACACACAAAGGCAATAGGCTTATTATGGTTATTAAAAGATTGAATAAGCGAAGCTGAAGTTTTGTCTTCCGCTAAATCCCACAGTGGTCCGTGACCACCGGGATAAAACACGGCATCATAATCAGCTTCTTTTACATCAGCCAGAATGAGGGTTTCGCTTAATTTCTTCTGAGCAATTACATCCTTTTTAAACCGTTCGGTGGCTGGTGTGTTGCTTTCAGGAAGATCACTCTTTGGATCTATTGGAGGAAGTCCGCCTTTGGGTGATGCTAATGTAATACTGGCACCACTGTCGAGTAACAGATAATACGGATTTGCAAATTCTTCAATCCAGAAGCCAGTTTTATGACCAGTGTCTCCCAACTTATCGTGGGAGGTCAATACGATTAAAATTTTCATTTTTCTATTTTTAACTTGTGCATGTATAACACTTCCTACCAGTAGAAAGAGGACCATCAAAGTAATCGCAATTTTTTTCATGTTTGTTTTGCTCTAATTAAATTCTCTCGTTTTAGGAACTACTTTAGAAACAGGTACGAAGGCTGAATGTTTCATTAAAAGGTTATAATAAACTGTAACTTTTCAATGATCATGACGTCAAAAAAGGACATAAAGAATAGCATAGAGAATGGTTGTAAGTTGTTGTATTTAAACGATAATATTAATGAGATCCATCTTATCAAAAAGAAACAATTTGATATTGGCTGGTTTTGTGCTAGTTAAATTCATACTGCAATATCTGTTGATCAACCCTGCTTATGATTTGCAAAGAGATGAATATCTTCACCTGGATCAGGCAAATCATCTGGCATGGGGCTACATTTCAGTTCCTCCTGTCACTTCCTGGATTTCGTTTATCATCAAATTACTTGGGAATGATGTTTTCTGGGTTAAGTTCTTCCCTGCACTTTTCGGTGCCTTGACGATCATTGTGGTTTGGAAAACCATCGAAGAATTAAAAGGAAAAACATATGCCCTCATACTGGCATCAACGGCATTATTGCTTTCAGTACTTCTCAGAATCAACATTCTGTATCAACCCAACTCATTCGACATCTTCTTCTGGACATTAACGAATTACATCATCATCAAATACATCAATTCGGAAAAGGCCAAGTGGTTATATGCTGCCGGAATAGCAGTAGCATTCGGGTTCTTAAGCAAATACAATATCGCATTCCTAATATTAGGCCTACTCCCTGCCCTGTTATTAACGAAGCATAGAACGGTATTTCTAAATAAACATCTTTATTTCAGCGCATTAATTGCACTTTTCATCATTCTCCCTAACCTCTTATGGCAGGTTCAGAATCATTTTCCCACGCTACGCCAACTAAAGGAGTTAGCCGATACCCAGCTCGTAAATGTTAATCGTTTCGACTTCATGAAGGAGCAGTTTATGTTTTTCTTCAGTGCATATTTCGTTCTCCTCGCAGCTTTTATCGCCTTGATCTTCTATAAGCCTTTCAGAAAATATCAACTATTTCTTTGGGGCTATATCTTTACCATAGCACTATACACTTTCTGTAAAGCAAAAGCCTATTATGCCATTGGGCTTTACCCTGTCTTAATTGCATTTGGGGCAATCTATCTGGAACAACTCTTCGAGTCGGGATGGAAGAAATATCTACGCCCAATATCCATCGTTCTCATTCTGATTCAATCTATTCCGCTTTTCTTATTTGCGATGCCCATTCAAAGTCCTGAGCAGATACAAAAAAGCTTGCCCCGATATCAACGCATAGGACTCTTGCGCTGGGAAGATGGGAAAGACCATAACATGCCACAGGATTTTGCCGACATGCTTGGGTGGCGCGAATTAGCCCAAAAAGTTGACGCCACTTATAGTAAAATAGAGAATAAAGAAAACACGTTGGTATATTGCGACAATTACGGACAGGCAGGTGCAATAAACTACTATTCAACGTATAAAAACATCCATGCAATATCATACAATGCTGACTATATCAATTGGATACCACTCGACAAGCCTATCAAAAACGTGATTCTCGTTAAGGATATATATGATGGCGACCCTTCAAGACAAAAGGAGGCACCATTATTCGACTCAACGTTAGCTGTTTCCAAAATTGAAAATCCTTACGCAAGAGAAAAAGGGACCACTATTTATTTCTTAAAGGGAGCAAAGACAAATATCAATGCAATAATTGCAAAAGAAATAACAGAACGTAAGAATCATTAATACCTTTGTAATAACAGAATCTAACGAAATGACCGTCGAAACCATGAAACTATCGGTATTAAAAGTATTTTCACTATTCATTTTACTTTCACTTTGTAGCAGTTTAAAAGCGCAACACCCCCGCTATTACAATGATATCCAGAGATTCAAAAAACAGGACAGCATAAAAATGCCACCCCAGCATGCTATTCTCTTCATCGGGAGCTCATCATTTACCAAGTGGACAGATGTACAAAACTATTTCCCAGAATATACGATCATCAATCGTGCTTTTGGTGGGTCAACACTTCCAGAGGTTATCAATTATGCTAATGACATTGTTTTTCCTTATTCCCCGAAGCAGGTTATCATCTATTGTGGTGAGAACGATCTGGCATCGTCGGATACGATCACGCCAACTATCGTTCTAAACCGGTTTAAACAATTATTTGAGATCATCAGAAAGGAATCAGGGAGTGTTAACATCGCTTATGTCTCAATAAAACCAAGTCCCATCCGAAAAAAGAATCAGATTAAAGCTGAGCAAGCCAATGAATTGATCCGCAAGTTTCTGAAAACAAAACCCAAAGCAGCATTTATAGATGTCTACCATTCTATGTTATTAAAAGAGCGGAATATCAATGGCGAGATCTTCACTTCGGATAGTTTGCACATGAATGCGAAAGGATATGCCATCTGGCAAAAGGCAATTCAGCCTTATTTACTGAAATAACAGCTTCCATTTTTGAGGTATATTTGTCTCACTCAGTAAAAAAGGAAGATTATCTTTTCTACTTCCATTTTGAAAATCACCTGATAAAACAGGTCTATAACTACCCAAATATTGAGGGATAATGAGGGTATGATGGTTCATGAATACAAAATGAATCCCATTTACTTCTGCCATGCCTCCGCCATAACTCCCAATAATTAGTGGAGGCACTGGGGAGGGATGCCGGACTCACGCCGGACCCATGGCGGACTCAATGGTAGTAATACTACTGATATAGAGCGTTTTAACCTAAGTTAAATAAGGAATAAAGGATAGATTTGATTATATAATATTGATTACAAATGCGTTAGAATCAAATTTCGCAAAAAACCGGACTAATATATTCAAAATAACAAGAAGGAACCACTCGTGGGTTTTACTTCTTCTCCGATTGATATTAAGCCATCTTTAAATATCATTCCCGCTAAAAAAGAGGGATAACAAAGCTACGATTTTCAGCAGTTATTAGCAATTTAAAACCGTTCAAATTAATACGAAAAACTTTCTTTTCATTTTTTATCTCCATGACAGGATTATCAGTATTTTAGCCTGAAATTAAGTTGATTCATCGATAATCAGGTCCCATTTTTAAGCAGTTGAAAATTGAAAAAAATCTACGGATGAAACGTATCTTTATCATAGGAGGCACTACATTCGATCATATCGTTTCGTTGCCTGATTTCCCTGATCCTATACCGCAAACCATTCATCAGGCTCCTTTCCATGAAGCGACAGGTTCTACCGGATCGGGCAAGGCGTTGTGTCTGACAAAACTGGGCGTACCAAACACACTTTACTCCGTTTTAGGCAACGATTTTTACGGTCACCAAATCATTGAACATCTAACCAAGGAGAAAGTAGATTTCATCTACGACTTCGACCCAAAAGGAACTGAGCGCCATTTTAACTTCATGGATGCACAGGGAAGTCGCATCTCTATTTTCATTACACAATCTTCTGAATTTCCGGATATTGATCTACAGCTGATTGAAGATGTGATTCGGGAAAGCGATATTATTGTATTGAATATCATCTCGTATTGCAAACAGTTTATTCCGATTCTGGCGCAATTTAATAAGCCGATCTGGACCGACCTGCACGATTATGACGAGGGCAATGTTTATCATCAACCTTTTATAGAAGCGGCTGATTATATATTTTTGAGTTCAGACAATTTGCCTGATTATAAACAAGTGATGCAGGATTTTATATTTCAGGGAAAAGAGCTGGTTGTTTGTACACATGGAAAGAGGGGCGCCACAGCACTCACTAAACAGGGTAAATGGATTGAAGAGCCTGCCTTATCGGGTTTTGCGATTACAGACACCAATGGTGCGGGCGACAATTTCTTTGCAGGATTTCTATATGCTTACCTAAAAAATGAACCCATAGAGATTTGCATGAAGTATGGGGCATTGTGTGGAGCGTATTGCATAACATCAAAACAACTGGTCTATGAGGAGTTATCCGTATCGTTTTTAGAGCAGGAATTCGGAAATTTCTACCAAAAATAAGCTGTTGGGCATCCAATAATTGACTGATTTATTTACAGCAGATCTTTTTAAAATACACTGACAAAACAAAACATCAAAAAAGCAGGCCGGAGAAACTCCGGCCTGCTGATCGTATTAAACACCGAAACTTAAAACGAGAGAATAGAGGTCTCAATCCGTTTAATAGCGTCCCTTAGTTGTAATTCAGTAATAACCAAAGGTGGAGCAAAACGAATGATATGTTGGTGCGTTGGTTTAGCGAGAACACCATTCTCTTTCATCTTCAGACATACATCCCAAGCCTCTTTTCCATTAGTTGGGTGTATAACAATTGCATTTAAGAGTCCTTTTCCTCTGACGAGTTCTATCATAGGTGATTTAATCTTCCTGATTTCATCACGAAAAATCTCGCCCAGTGCTTCGGCTCTCTCTGCAAGCCTTTCATCTTTCACTACCTGAAGTGCGGCCACAGCAACACGACAAGCAACAGGGTTGCCCCCAAAAGTAGATCCATGTTCACCGGGTTTGATGGTGAGCATGATTTCATCATCGGCCAGTACAGCCGAAACCGGCAATACACCACCAGAAAGTGCCTTGCCCAGAATTAAAATATCGGGACGAACATTCTCATGGTCGCAGCACAATAACCTTCCGGTACGGCCTATTCCAGTCTGAACTTCGTCGGCAATAAATAATACGTTTTTGGCTTTACACAATGCGGCAGCTTTTGCCAGATAACCATCGTCGGGAACATAAACACCGGCCTCTCCCTGAATAGGCTCTACGATAAATCCGGCTACATTCGGATCTTCGAGGGCCTGTTCGAGAGCTGCGGTATCATTATAGGGTATAGAAATGAACCCGGGTGTGAACGGACCGAATCCACCATAGGAATCCGGATCGCTCGACATTGAGATAATGGTAATGGTGCGACCATGAAAATTGCCTTCGCAAACAATAATCTTGGCCTGATTTTCGGGGATTCCTTTTTTAAGATACGCCCACTTACGACAAAGCTTCAAGGCAGTTTCGTCGGCTTCGGCACCACTATTCATTGGTAAAACTTTGTCATACCCAAAGTATTCAGTGATATACTTTTCATAAACGCCCAGACTATCGTTATAGAAAGCACGAGAGGTGAGAGTGAGCACCTGAGCTTGTTCGATAAGTGCGTTTACGATTTTAGGATGACAATGGCCTTGATTTACTGCAGAATATGCAGATAGAAAATCATAGTACTGCTTTCCATCTACATCCCAAAGATACGGACCCCTGCCCCGTGAAAGCACGACGGGCAATGGGTGATAATTGTGAGCGCCATATCGCTCTTCGAGCTCAATGGCAACTTCGGATGTGATCAGTTCAGTCATGTCAATCGATTTTTGTATTCAAATTTTAGTCAGATCAGTACTACAAAATTATACTTTTAAAAATGCCATAGGCATTTTTTTGTAATTTATATTCATTATTCATAATTCTTTTATTTAAACCCATTCTACGCAGCAAATCAAGTAGTTCACTACAATGTAAATTTAATTTTAAAAAAATATTAAATAATCGCATTAAGGCATATTAATTTTTGTATTTTTGAGTGTACCATAACCCCCTAAAATCTGTGTTGTATGGAAAAAGAGACATTGGAACTAACAGAGCCTTCAGGGGTGTTTGTGTTTACCAGCATCCGCGATGTGGTAAACCAAACACTGCATAATTCGATTTTCGAGAATACAATTGCCGAAAACCTGTCAGGCATTTCAAGCGGATTTAAGAAGCTTGATCATTTAACGGGAGGATTTCATCCCGCAGAATTTACCCTAGTGGGAGTTCGTCCAAGTATGGGCAAAACAGCGTTCTTGCTGTCCCTCCTCTTTAATATCGCCGTTACTGGCAAAACTAAAACAGCAGTCTTCAGTTCCGAAAGATCTTCCAAAAAGCTAGTTCAACGCTTAATTGAAAGTGAAACCGGCATGTCGCTCGAAAAGCTGCGTCAGGCTAAGCTTAAAGACAGTGATAAAGAACATTTACACGCACTGATTGGTAGTATTGCCAATGCAGGCATTTTATTTGACGACAGCCAGGATTTATCTGTTTATGATGTGATCGAACGTTGTCGTGCTATGGTGAACGATCAGAAAGTTGAGATTATCATGGTTGATTATCTTGAATCGTTCCTCAAACATGTTATTGAGCCTGATGAACGCAAAATCATGCTCGACAGGGTTACCGAAGCAATGCAACAACTCGCTGTTGAATTAAATGTCCCTGTCATTCTTTTCTCCAAAGTTGAGAAAACCGGAACTATCTCAACCGGGAAACTACACCTAACACTGGAAGATGTTCCTGCTGTTATTAAAGAAACTGCTACTAGTATTATTTTAATCGACCGTCCTTACGTTGATCAGGTTAGTAAAGACGAAAAATGCAAACACGGATGTGCGGAGTTAATCATTGCGAAGCACCCGGGTCTAAAAGATACGGCGTCTATCTCTGTCAGATTTCTTGACAGCATCGATAAATTCGTTGATTTTGAATAAAAATCAGGACCGAAAATAAAAAAAGGTGGTTGTCTATATGGAGAGGCAACCACCTTTTTTTATTCGTTATCATCTCCAATTCAACTTCTTTTACAATTTTTAACACTTTTAAACCAGTTAACGTTGATCATCGTTACAAGGATTGGTTAAATGAACGTAAATTTGCATACTGTTGTTGGCCTGCTTTGTTTAAAGCTATTGTGCAAGAAGTAGACTAAATCATCATTTATCATAAACCGAATATGACCATGCAACCAATTGTTAATGAGAAACCGGAATACAACTATGCTAATTTCTGGATTAGAGCTGCTGCTTTGCTGATAGACTTAATCATTTTAGGTATTCTTTTTAAGCTGATTAATCTTTTGTTCGGGCTCGTTTTACCGCTCAACCTAAGTCTTGAAAACTTCAGATCCGATGATGGAGAGCTGGTTTTTCAAGGATTCTTTAACTGGAGTATTTTAACATTCATCATTTTGAAAATCGCAGCTTTCTGGCTCTATTATGCACTAATGGAATCGCGCTTAGGTGCTACTGTCGGGAAATATATTTTTCACATCCGCGTCACAGACGAAAACTGTGTTTTTCTCTCTTTTAAAAAAGCATCAGGACATGCATTTGCCCGCCTCCTCTCTATCATTCCTTTTCTGACGGGATATCTGATGGCTTTCTTTACTGAGAAAAACCAAACGTTACACGATCTGCTAACCGGCTGCATTGTCATTCCAAGCTATCAGGTTTCGCATCATCAAATTTTCAACCAGGATATAGTTACACCTCAAGAAATCATAAATCAATAATCAGAGATTACTCAATGGCTATCGACTTTTCAAAGATCCCTTCACCATGTTATGTTCTGGAAGAACAGCGTCTGCGCAACAACCTGGAATTAATACGCGACGTGAAACACCGAAGTGGTGCAAAGATCATTCTTGCATTTAAGGGGTTTGCCATGTGGGGAGCCTTTCCGGTATTGAATGAATATGGATTTACAGAAGCCACCGCCAGCTCGCTGGCAGAAGCCCGTCTGGCTGTTGAAGAGATGGGATCGCCGGCGCACACCTACGCTCCGGTTTACACGGATGACGACATTGATGACATCATCAAGTTAAGCAGCCACATTACTTTTAACTCGTTGACCCAATACAACCGTTTTCTACCTTCCGTAAAAGCAGCTGACAAAAAAGTTTCGCTTGGTTTGAGGGTTAATCCGGAATATTCAGAAGTGGCTACCGACCTGTATAATCCATGTGCTCCAGGTTCACGGTTGGGATTGTTGGCAACACAACTTGATGACACTTTACCTTCAGAAATAGAAGGGTTGCATTTTCACGCATTATGTGAGTCGAATCCTGAAGAACTGCGAAAGGTATTAGCCTCTTTTGAAGAGCGCTTTGCGAAATACTTACCGACGCTTAGGTGGGTTAATTTTGGTGGTGGCCATTTGATGACGCGTAAAGGTTATGATATCGAACTGCTCATTTCAATTATTCGTGACTTTAAAAGCCGTTACCCAAACTTAGAGGTGATACTCGAACCCGGAAGTGCTTTTGCATGGGACACCGGCTATCTGGTATCTACAATTGAAGATCTGGTTGAAAATAACAGTATCAAAACAGCGATTCTGAATGTTTCGTTTACTGCTCACATGCCTGATTGTTTAGAAATGCCATATAAGCCTATCATTCTTGGAGCTGTTGAAGAGACACCGGAACTACCGACATATCGGATGGGTGGAAACAGTTGTTTAGCTGGCGACTATATGGGGAATTGGTCGTTTAAAAAACCTTTAAAAGTAGGCGACCGGATTGTTTTTAATGATATGATTCATTACACCATGGTTAAGACCTGTACTTTTAACGGGGTTAAACATCCCTCTATCGGTATTTGGAACGAACAGGATGGATTTAAGCTCCTTCGTGCATTTGGCTACGAGGATTATAAAAACAGGCTTTCATAAACGCTATTTATGAAAGCCTGACTAAATAAATTTGATTTGTTAGGGTTATTCGTGGTTATTTCCGCTTCACAGGAACTAAATCAGCATTTCGATAGATTACGATCGTTTGGTTTCCATTGTATTTATTCATCCTAAAAAGGATATCGTCCATAAAACCAGGCTCGATAGTCGTTTCATAAACTAAATTCGGCACGATCTTCTTCACACTATCCACTCGTTGAGGAATGTTTTTATCATCGAAAAACAACACAAATTGTGGATAATCTTTTGCGTCAACATCCTTGTATACCTTGGAGATAGGAGAATATTTGGGGCCATGGGCATACATCTTTACAGTAGGCCATTGTCCCATATAAAAACGGGGTGCCATTTTAGCATCATCATGAAAAGGATCTTCCAGAAGGATATTTCGCACATTGGGATAGGCTGATAGATAGACCATCGACTCTACACGCGCCTTCTTTGAGTAATTTATGGTGAACAGTATTAGCAAAACAGTATTGACACTCCAGAAAAAGACACGGATTTTATTAAAAAAGGTCTTACGAGCACTCCAATATTTGGATTCTTCGACAAACTCATGCCACCCCACTACACCGAGAATAATTAAAAATGGGATGATGGAGTAGATAAACCGTTCTTGCTTATTGGGGAAGAGGGAGTGAAACAACAGGAAGATAAATGTAGGCAGAAACAAAATAAGGTGCCTGCGCCAGCTTCTGAAAAAGCCATAGAACCAAAAGATACCGGCAGGGAAGATAAAGATACCCAATAAAAAAGCAACGTATTTAAAGAAAGAGCCGGTAAGATAATTATAGGCATTGTCAATATTATACAACGAATAGGCTTTAAACTCTGCAAAGGGATACCCCCACAACAGCATATCGGGAGTACATTGAATCACTACTAACGTAATCAGATATCCAAAGGCAACGAGAAACATCTCTTTCCATCTCTTATCAAAGAGGAGTGCCAGTCCGGCACCACCAGCAAAGAAGATAGTTTGAAATCGTATAGAGAAAGCTATGCCCATTATTAATCCCGCCAGAAAGAACCATCGATTATGTTTTGGAGCATCATATTTATCAACGATAATCCACATGCTGTAAACCAGAAAAGGAATACAGAATATCTCAACCAGATTACGAACGCTCAACCATGGCATCATCCAGAAAACAGCCAACAGCAGTCCAACAGTTCTGGCCGCTTTAGGGCTTCTGATTTTTTCGGCTATTTTATATCCATAATAAACGGTTATTAATGAAAAGGCGCCATGTAGAAATCGAAGGATATACATCTTAATTTGTGGGTCGCCAATATGTAGGACCTTCATTAAATAAAGAAAAGAGTATTCCAGTCCCGGATAAAAAAGACTGTGCCCTGAGGGTTGGTCGGTAGGTTTGCCTGATGGAAGCCAGTTGTCGATATTCAGCCCATCAACCCATGATTGTGGAATTTCAACCACTAAAAAATGGTCATCATGCATTCCAAAACCTTTCGCAAAGAAAACAGCAATGAGTCTAACCAATATTGCCAATCCCATTATGATATATAATGGATTACTATTCCAATAATAACGAATACGATTCATCTTTAAGCTATTAACAGTGATTAGATTAATAAAAAACATACCGGAGACACCGTACTAAAGCGTCAAACAGACCGGGTAGATTTTTAAAGAACTACAAGAATTTTTAGTAGTAAAAAAACAAAGAGAGTCCTTTTTATATTGGACTCTCTTTGTTATAAAAAGTTTATTCGTTAACCTCAAACTATTAATTATTTAGCTTTACCTTGATTTGCTACTGCATCCATCAGGGCCTTCACCTTTTCGGGATCAGCTAAGAAATAATCTTTTTGCAAATTCATATCATCATCAAACTCGAATACATAAGGGATTCCTGTTGGAAGATTTAACTCAATAATATCAGCATCGCTAATATTCTTAAGGTATTTAACGATTCCACGAAGACTGTTACCATGAGCGGCAACTAATATAGTATCCATTTTAGCAAGAGCTGGTTTGATTTCGCCTTCCCAGTATGGAATTAAACGTCCAATGGTATCTTTTAAAGATTCAGTTAATGGAAGTTCAGCAGCAGTAAGGTCTTTGTAACGACGTTCAAAACGTGGGTTACGAGGATCATCATTTTCTAAAGCTACAGGAGGGATGTCAAAACTACGACGCCAGACCTTAACCTGATCGTCACCATATTTTTGAGCAGTCTCAGCTTTATTTAAACCCTGAAGGTTTCCATAATGCTTTTCGTTCAAACGCCATGACTTAACAACAGGAATCCAAAGCTGATCCATTTCAGCTAAAGCAAAATTCATGGTTTTTATAGCGCGGGTCAAAACAGAAGTAAATGCCATATCGAAGACAATACCGGCTTTCTTCATCTCAATACCAGCATCTTTTCCTTCCTGAACACCTTTCTCTGACAAATCTACATCTGTCCAGCCAGTAAAACGATTCTCTTTGTTCCAAACACTTTCTCCGTGACGAAGTAGAACTAACTTTTTCATAGGTATAATTATTTGTTTTTTATGTTGATCAATAGAAATTGTCAGATAAATCAATAGGGTTTCACCTATTGGAATTTGCTTTTCACCCTTTAAGTCTCGAAGAAAAACGTTTAATAAACATCGTTACACGAAAACTTTTATATAAACAATAACCTCAAAAACAGCCCTTTTCATAATAGAAACGAACATCGAACGCAGTTATTTTATGTACTTACAAAATTAAGATTTTTTATTATGCAAGGAATCATTTAATCGTATCGCTAACAGTAAAATGTCATTTTTAGCGTGATGCTGTTGAAAACGAAGAAGCAAAACTTTTTTTAATAACTTTGCAAAACGGACTATTTACAGGAGTTCAATAAATTATCTTATAATTCATAACCCGAATGAAGCTTTATCAAAAGATCAACAACATCACCGGATGGGTTCTGTTCGCGATAGCATCGGCAGTCTATATCATCACTTCCGAACCTACTGCAAGCTACTGGGATTGTGGCGAATACATTTCTACCGCCTTTAAGCTACAAACCGGACATCCCCCGGGAGCACCTCTCTTCCAAATGATTGGCCGCTTTTTTTCTCTCTTTGCCTTTGGTAATAATGCATTAGTAGCCAGGATGGTAAACACCATGTCGGCACTAGCTAGTGGCTTTACTATCTTATTCCTTTTCTGGTCGATCACCCGGTTAGCCAAGAAATTAGTTCTAAAAGAGGGATCTGAAGAAATTCCATCAGCAAAAATATATGCTATCATCGGTAGTGGTATCGTTGGAGCTTTAGCTTATACCTTCTCCGATTCATTCTGGTTTTCGGCAGTAGAAGGCGAAGTGTATGCCATGTCGTCGTTCTTTACGGCTTTTGTGTTTTGGGCGATCTTAAAATGGGAGGACGTTCATGACAGTCCGGAAGGATTACGTTGGATTATTTTGATTGCATTTATGGTTGGTTTATCTATCGGTGTTCACCTTTTGAACCTTTTGGCTTTGCCTTCTATTGTGATGGTAATCTATTATAAGAAATATAAACCAACAATCGGTGGAAGTATCCTTGCTTTTGTGATCTCTATCATTTTGTTGGCCATCATCATGTTTCTGATAATCCCCGGAGTAGTAAGTCTTGCTGGTTCGTTTGAGCAGTTCTTCATTAATACCTTTGGGCTTCCATTTAACACTGGCACCATCATTTACGCACTTCTTGTTATTGGACTATTAATATGGGGAATCCATTATTCGCATAAGAATGGCAAGGTAATTCTAAATACCGCAATACTATGTTTTGCTTTCATTCTTATAGGATACTCATCCTTTTTAATGCTTGTCATTAGGTCGAATGCCAATACACCGATCAACGAAAACAGTCCCACCAATGCAATCGGACTTCTTTCGTATCTAAATCGCGATCAGTATGGCGACTGGCCATTGATATCAGGACCCTATTATGATGCACCGGTCACTGGTCGTAAAGATGCTTCACCGCTCTATGCCCGTGATGATAAATCAGGAAAGTATATTGTGGTTGACGAACGCAAAGGAAGAATTCCAGTTTACGATCCTCGTTTTACTACATTCTTCCCTCGTATGTGGAGCAACTCCGAACAAAGCCATATCAAGGAATATCAACGCTGGGCAGATATTAAAGGAACACCGATAGAAG
>JAHEYR010000162.1 GCA_023251485.1 Bacteroidales bacterium | reverse complement strand
GTGTGAAGCGATGTATTGTCCACGAATAACTTGTCGGGCAACATCTTCTTCACGTATAGGTTTAAGCGATTGCATCACTTTCATCGTTTCATTTCGTATGGCATCGGCATCCATTGACGAGGGTGGTTCCATTGCGGTGAGGCCTACCACTTGCAAGAGATGGTTCTGGAGCATGTCGCGAAGTGCTCCTGAACCGTCGTAATAACCGCCACGACCTTCAACGCCAATACTTTCTGCTGAGGTAATTTCTACATGGTCCACATAGTTCCTGTTCCATAAGGGTTCAAAGATCCCATTGGAAAAGCGCATAACCAGAAGGTTTTGAACCGTCTCTTTTCCAAGGTAATGGTCAATACGATAAATCTGACTTTCATCAAAAGCCTCATGTAGCTGACGGTTAAGCGTTAGTCCGGATTCTAAGTCGTAGCCAAATGGCTTTTCTATGATGAGTCGTTTGAAGCCATTAGTAGTATTACTAAGCCCTACTCTTGCGAGGTTGCTTGATATTACACTGAACATACTTGGAGGCGTAGACAGGTAAAACATATAATTACCATCCGTGCCTTCATTTGTATTTATCTCATTCAGAACATTCTTCAGACGAAGATATTCATCAGGTGACGACATATCCATTTGATGGTATGATATGTGTGAGATAAACTCCTTAATTTGTTGTTCGTTGAGGTGAATATTCTCGGAGAAGTTCATGATTCCGTCAGTCATTTTTTCACGGAATGCTTCATCCGTAATAGCTGTCCGGCTAACACCGAGTACATGTAGCTTCTCAGGAAGCATTTGTTGGTTGGAAAGGGCATAAAGTGCCGGAATCAATTTACGGTAGGTCAGGTCGCCTGAGGCTCCGAAAATGACCATTGTTTGGTTGCTTGGTATTTCCATGACTACATTTTTACTATTGAGAGACTACCAAACTGATTTCTCAGAAAAGTCAGTGCCTTTAAGGTAACTGCCGGATGGTCTCTATTGTATAAATCAATATAAGGTAACGATTAGGATCGCCTATTTGTTTTATCGAGATCTTCGGTAATTCTGCTTTATTATCTTCTCTCAATAGATTCACTATATATTCTACATCACACATTCGTGTTAATAATCTTAACTTTCTCTCTTATCGTGGAGAAGTAGATTTACCGCATCATGTAGCGAACCGGCCTTGATAACAGAACCTGCGTTTACAAAGAAGATTTCGTCGGCATTCTCGATGGTGTTCAGTCGGTGTGCAATGATAATGCGGGTAGTGGAGTCGGGGAGTTTCTTTAGGATTTTATCGAGTAATTGTTCTGTAACCGTATCGATATTGGCTGTTGCTTCATCAAGAATTAACAACTTAGGTTTACGTAATACGGCACGTATAAAGGCAATTAGTTGCTTTTGCCCCAGACTGATACCATCTCCAGATGATTTTATCTCGGCATTCAGTCCTCCATCAAATCGTTCGAGCAATCCGTCTAATCCCGATTCCAACAATACTTTTGATAAGTCTTCGTTTGAAATGCTCTTATATTGTGCATTTCCATACAGAATATTGTCACGAATGGTTCCGCTGAAAAGGAACGGTTCCTGTAAGATGAAGCCAATTGAAGATGTGCGGGAATTTATATCCAGTGATCGGATATCCATTCCGTCGAAGATAATTTGTCCTGACGAGGGATCATATAATCGGGCCATGAGAGAAGCCGTCGTTGTTTTTCCACCACCTGTCGGGCCAACAAAAGCATATGTCTTCCCATGTTCGAGGTCGAAACTCACTTCTTTCAAAATCTCATTTCCTATGTTATACGAAAACGAAACATTGCGAAATGATAATAGATAAGGCGTTTCTTCTTTTGTGGTAGGTTCGTTGATCTTTAAGTTGTTTTCAAGAACCAGTATCTGTGAGATACGATCCCAGCCGGCCAATGCCACCTGGAAGTTGGCCCAGAGAGCAGCAATTTGGCGGAGCGGATTATAGAATTGAGTGATATATGCTAAAAAACTAATGAGCAACCCCACAGAAAACTGTCCGATTGAAATCAGATAAATGCCAAATGCCAGTACTACCATTTGTCCGATACTGGATGAAAACCCATATACAGGCGTAAACATATTATTTGCAATGCCCGCCTTCACCGCACTTTGATAGTTCTCGGTGTTGACTTCATCAAAACGTTTACGGAAGTAATCGCGACGGTTAAATGCAACAATCACCTTGAAGTTATTGAGACTTTCTTGTATTTCGGCACTCAAACTTCCGGTGCTTTTCATATTGGTTGAGTTACGATTTTTTACCCATGGTGAAATGCTCCGTGTGAATATCCATAAAAAAAGAGCAGGTGTCAAAGCTGCCAGTCCGAGCTTCAAATTGATGGAAAGCAGAAAAATTCCGGCTCCAAGCATCGAGAAAATGCTGCTCATAAACTGTACCATCGACTGCGAAAAAAATTGATTGATCTTATCGGTGTCGTTATTTACTCTGGAAATTAAATCGCCCGCTTTATTCTGGTTGAAAAAGTCTATTGGCAGATCCTGTAGTTTATTGAAGACAGAATTGCGCAGATTAAATAGCATGCGTTGTCCTACGCGTCCCATTAATTGTGTTTGCGTGTACCCGCTCACTAAAGCGATGGCATAGATACAAAACAAGATAATAGAATATTGAATCACTCCCTCATAATGCTTTGTCACTACGAAACTATCAACAGCGCGCCCCATTAAATAAGGGCCTACAAGATTTAGCCCCGCATTAATAAAGATAAAGAACATGGCGATAAAGAGATTCTTACGCTCTTCCCCCATCAGTGTCAGTAACTGTCTGAATATATTTGTAGTAGTGGCTTTCTCATTGGATTGCAGCCCCTTTTTTATGTTGAGATTATAGTTCATAGTGGTTGGTGCTGCGTTGAGAGTTGAAAATTTGAACATATTCCGGACAAGTATCCATCAACAATTCATGGGTGCCACTTGCCAGAACTTCGCCTTCTTCCAAAAGAATGATTTGCCCGTAATTCATGACTGATGCGATCTTTTGGGTTACAGAGAGTAGCGTTATTCCGGGATAGTTCTGAGCTACGTTTGCCAGGATCTTCTCTTCAGTCTGGCTGTCAACACGGGCGGTGAAATCATCGAGTAATAGAATTTTAGGATTTAATGCCAGTGCTCTCGCTAGCATGATGCGTTGTTTTTGTCCACCCGATAGACTTGTGCCGCGTTCACTCACGATTGTATCCATTCCTTCGGGAAGAGATTCGATAAAATCGCTTAGTTCAGCTGTTTCAATCGCCTTGGCAAAGGATTCAGTCGTTACCTTCTCTTTGAACGCAATGTTTTCACGAAGACTCATGTTGAAAATGATGCTATCCTGAAATACAAATCCAATTTGGTCTTGAAACGTCTCTTTGTTATAATCGTTGATGTCGATACCATCAAACAGGATGGACCCATTTGATGGTTGAATCAATCCGGTGAGTAAGTAGAGTAATTGCGTTTTCCCGGCTGCTGTCGGTCCTATCACTGCTGTTCTGCTGCCGGGCTTCAGCATCAAAGAAATGTTTTTTAAAGCGGGTTTCTCTCCATAGAATACAGAGACATTTTGCATTTCAATGTTTCCAATTAATGGCGTACTCACTGTTCCGGTATCGCGTGTTTCTTCTGCGTCCAGGACCGCACAGATCCTACCATACGAAACTGAAGCTTGTACCACGAAATTGCTGATAAATCCAATGATGATAATCGGGAAGATAAGTAATGCCAAATAAGAACTAAAGGCTGCGAAATCGCCCAACGACATCGTCCCGGTTATTACAAAATGTCCTCCCAATGCCAGAATGGTTAATGATGCCATATTACTTACAAACACGACGATGGGAATTAATGTGGCAAAGAGCTTGAGTATGGACATCCCCAGATCCTTAGCTTGTGTGTTAGCATCCAAAAACTTGTTGTATTCAAGTATTTGTGAGTTTAAAACACGAACGAGTGCCGCCCCCATGATGCTTTCGTTGATGACTTTGTTGAGCCAGTCAATCACTTCGCGACTTTTCTTGAATAACTCGCGCACCTTTCGGAATACAAAGTAGAATGCCAGGCTGATAGTTGGAATGATGGCAAGTACAGATAATGCTAGTTTCCAATTTATTGAAAGCAAAAGAATGCTTCCCCCAATAATTATAAACAGTGATGAAGCGAGCGACACCACCGCCATCGATACAAACAACTTCACTGAGTCGATATCGGAGGTGAGATTTGTAAGTAATTTTGAGGGATTAGCCTCCTGGATGAAGGCATAGCTCTGACGGGAGATTTTATCAGCAAGTTTTGTTCGTAAGTCGCGTGCAACTCTTTCTGAGGCGAAAGTCTGTAAAATACCTTGTAGAAAGGTAAATACGAAAATGATGAATGCCGCTATCAGAAATTCGATGATGATTCCTTTATATGAGAAACTCCCTTTCGCGAAGTCATCAATGCCGTGGGAGATGAGTTTGGGGATTATTAAGTTTGCTGCATTACTCAATAGTGCAAAACTGATCAGACTGAAAATCATCAGCCTGTAAGGCTTCAATACCGCAAATATATTGGGCTTATTTGGTTTTCCTCCTGATACTTGTTTCTTTGATTTATTTGCCATTTCAGTATAATCAGTTAAGTATTTAGCAGAGCAAAGTTAAAACAACCCTTTATCAATTGTTGATAAACTGTAAAATAACACGATTTCTGGTGAAGTAGTTCAACGACCTCCAGATTTCATAAGAATATTTATGATCTCAATCGTTCTTCATCTGTTTCTTTCAAAAAAGCATCATATCATCATGTTCTAATTTCCTTATTTGCCATCGTAACACAAAAAAGGTCAAAAGAGAGGATATGAAATCGGCGGTAGGCGCGCCAAGCCATACTCCATTTAGACCCAATAAATGTGGGAGAATTAGAAGTGCAGGGATGAAGAATAAAACCTGTCGTGTTAAAGAAAGGAATATAGAGATTTTCGCTTTGCCAATTGATTGAAAGAAACTTGAGGTTACTATCTGGAATCCAACAATGGGAAACATTATGAGGTTCAATCGTAGTCCTATCGCCGCCAGATGAATGAGTTCGCCATTTGTTGTAAAGGCCGAAGCGATCAACTTTGGGAAAATTTCAGCAAGTAGAAAACCTGTGGCGGTTACACATGTCCCGGCAAAGATGGTTAGCTTAAATGTTCTGATAACACGAGGAATCTGTCGGGCTCCAAAATTATATCCTACTATTGGCTGCATTCCTTGATTAAAACCAATAACGATCATTACAGCGAGATTTCCTATACTGTTGATTATACCAAAAGCGCCAATAGCAAAATCGCCTCCATACTTTCGTAAGCTAAGGTTCACGATAGAAATTACAATACTGCCTGATATAAGCATAAGAAAATTAGACATTCCAATTGAAATGATATCCTTGATAATCAATTTGTTTAATCTAATATAACCAGGAAGAAAATGTATAAAACTGGAGGCTTTTGAAAAGTGAAGAACGACAGAAACAGTGCCTATTAACTGAGCACAGACAGTGGCAAGAGCTGCTCCACGGATCCCCCATCTAAAAACAAAAATAAATATCGGCGCAAGGATAAGATTAACGGCCACCGTGATAAGTGTGGTCATCATTGCTTTGTCGGGATAGCCCGATGCACGCATGATATTGTTGAGTCCAAGATATAAGTGGGTGAAAATATTACCCAACAGTATAATTTGCATAAACTCTTTTGCATAAGGGAGTGTTGCTTTACTTGCTCCAAGAGAAAAGAGGATAGGCTCAAGAAAGAGAAGGACAAGAAGTGCGATGGCAATACCCAAAATGATATTTAGCATAACAGCATTGCCAAGAATTTGTGTCGCTCCCTTTCTGTCGTGTTGTCCAAGACGGATAGACACCATGGCGCTGGCCCCAACTCCAACCATGGCGCCAAAGGCGGCGGTAATATTCATCAAAGGGTAGGTTAATGCCAATCCCGAAATAGCTAACGGACCAACTCCTTGTCCGATAAAAATTCTATCGATGATGTTATAAAGAGAGGCTGCTGTTGTTGCAATAATTGCCGGAACAGAATACTGTAGAAGCAACTTTCCAATTTTTTCTGTTTTTAATTCATTGGTAGTGCCTCGTTTAGCCATTTGTCAATCTTTTTCTAAATAAGATGCAAAGGTACTGTTTCTAATTTAATCGAATAAAACTCTTTTTCAAATGAATTTATACGGCTTCAAATGATATAAAAATCTTTCAGAAAGCTTTTTAAAATACTGTCTTTACTTACATTGATGAAAATAAGGACAAGAGTACGAGAATCACATCGTGCTCCTGCCCTTAATTTGAATTTATTATTTTGTTACTGGTTTCCCGTCTTTATCTAGCAAAGTAGGATCGCCTAAACCAAGCTCTTTCAACTTATCAAATTGAGTAGCTTTATCGCCGACAATCAAATAAATTAGCTGGTCGGGATGAATTAATCTCTGTGAAAGCTTTGCATGTTCCTCCGGAGTCATTTTTTGAACAATTGCTTCACGTTGCTTGATGTAATCGAATGGAAAATTGTAAATTACAATAGGTGCAAGCATTTCGTTTAGCTGTTGCAAGGTTTCAAATTTTCCTGAATTGCTCTTTAATAAGGTGCTCTTTACTTGGTCAAGATCTTCTTTCGTAATTCCTTCTGTGTACTTTTTAATTTCGTCACGAATTATCTGAGTCGTTTCGAAGGTTGAGTTTGACTGTACTGCAGTATTTGCAAGAAACTGACCGACATAGTTCGTACCAATAAATCCGGAACGGGCCCCATAAGTAAACGATTTCTTCTCTCGTAAAATCATATTTAAGATACCGTTGAAATCGCCACCTAGTTTGTAGTTTATCACGACAGCTTTATAATAATCCGGACTGATAAAGCTTGGTCCTGAATGCCCTACAAATACTTGTGATTGTTTAGCATTGGGAACATCTACAAAATAGATTCCTGGTTTTGAAGAAGTAATACTTGAAACCTCCGGAATCTTAACCGCTTTTGTTCTCCAATCTTTTAATCCATTAAATAATGAAACTGCTTTATCTTCTGTTATATCACCTACTATACTAATCTTTGCTACCGATGGGGCAAAATATTGATTATAGTAGTTCTTCAGATCATCGAGCTTTATCTTTTCAACTGATTTTATGGTTCCTGCAGCTTCATTAAATAGA
>JAHEYR010000161.1 GCA_023251485.1 Bacteroidales bacterium | reverse complement strand
ATCTACTATATATTACTAGCTCTCTCTGGAAAATACCTGATTGGGTTAATTAAGTTAAATAACCTTGAAATAGAAAATGCCGCAACTGGTTTTCTGCTTTTGGTTGGATTGAGTATTCCGTTTTCATTTCAAAACCTATTCTTCACCAGTGCTTTTATAGGGTATGGCGATACCAAATCTCCTTTTCGTATCAATGCACTTGCACTAAGTATTAACATTTTACTCGATTATATTCTCATCTTCAAAGTCGGCTTAGGAATTAAAGGAGCCGCCTTTGCAACCATACTTTCGCAAGCCACTGCTACGCTGCTATTTTATATCAAATTAAAACGAATACCCGAGTTAATGCCGATCGGCGTTAAATATAAAAGCCAGTATCTTAAAGATATTATGAAGTTAGGGATAAGTCCTACACTTCAAAGGGTCTCGTTTACCATTATTGCCATTATGATGGCACGCATCATCAGTAACTGGGGAGCCACTGCCATTGCGGTCCAAAAGGTAGGAGTACAGATTGAGGCTATCTCCTACATGACAGCGGGTGGCTTTTTGTCAGCTCTAGCCACTATTTCAGGACAGGCCTATGGCGCCAGAAACTATCGAAGACAATGGATGACGTTTCGATCGGGTATGCTATTGGCTTTCATCATTGGTATCATAACCTCGGCCGCATTGATTACTTTTCCAGGACCCTTGTTTTCCATATTCATCAATGATCCTAAGAGTATTGCCTTGGGGCGCGAATATCTGATTATTCTTGGCTTCTCGCAACTCTTTATGTGTCTGGAGTTAATGGCTACCGGTGCTTTCTTTGGTTGGGGACGAACTAATATTCCTGCCATCACCGGAATAGCGCTTACTGTTATAAGAATTCCCATGGCAATTTTATTTATCAATCTATGGAACAATGCATTATCATCTGTCTGGTGGAGTATCAGCATCAGTAGCATGGCAAAAGGCATAATACTTGTATCATTATACATCATCCTTTTCAAATCATTTATTAAGAAACAACCCGCATATTAAAATTATGGAACGTAATATTTTTCAACCATCAGTAAACTTGTTAAAAGGAAATGTCTGGCTCGATGCCTTATTTGGTCTCGAAAAGGAGAATATACGGGTGGATAAAAACGGGAAACTGGCACAGACATTACACCCTAAGGTATTTGGCAACAAGCTGAAACATCCATATATCACAACTGATTTTTCTGAAAGTCAGATAGAGATGATCACCCCACCCCTACCCGACATCAAAGAGGCAATAGGTTTTCTGGAGACCATTCATGATATCGTTAGCCTGGAGTTAACCGATGAATATCTGTGGCCGCAAAGCATCCCACCCATACTTCCCGACGAGAAGGAGATCCCCATTGCCCAATATGAAGAGGACGGAATAAAAGATCAGGAATACCGTGAGTTTCTTGCTCAGAAATATGGTTCAAAGAACCAGCTGTTCTCAGGAATTCATTTCAACCTGTCGTTTAGCGACAAGCTTCTCGAAATTCTTTATCGCAAATTAAATACTGCTTTATCGTTTGAAGAATTCAAAGATGAAGTTTATCTGAAAACAACCCGCCAAATCATGCGGATGAGATGGTTATACATTCTGCTCTATGGGAACAGCCCGGTAGTAGATTCGTCTTTGGAACTTCATTGTAAACTGGCTCCGTATAAAATCGATAAAAACGTTATAGCACTATCTATTCGCAACAGTTGCTATGGCTACCAAAATATTGTAGAATTATTTCCTGATTATAGTTCAGTAAAAAACTATCAGGAAAGCATCAAACAAATGGTAAAAGAGGGAAAGCTAAAGGCATCAAAAGAATTGTACTCACCAGTACGACCTAAGTTTATACAATCCCCCGATCATATTTCATATATAGAATTAAGATTCATCGACATCGACCCATTGACAAAAGCAGGCATCACAGAAGAAGCCCTTTCTTTTTTACATGCACTGGCATTATATGGATTATTGAGTGATGAAACTGATCAATTTGAAACCAAAGATCAGGCACTCGCTAACAAATACCATGGAGGCGTTGCTTTGTATGGACTAAATACAGCACCCTGCTTTTTTGAAGATGATGCGAAACGTATCAACATTTGGGCTAAAGCAAAAACAATTATTCAAGAGATAACAGCGCTTTTTAAAAAGTTAGAAATAAACAAAGAGCCTTATCTTAATTCGTTGAAGGAAGTTGCAGATCTGGTTGAAAACCCTAAACATCGTAAGATATACAAACTACTCGAGGGCATTCTTGAAAAGGGTTACATCCCCTTTCATCTGGATAGAGCAGATCAATATCTAAAGATGAGCCAGCAAAAGAATTATAATTTCATTGGATTGGAAGACACGGAGCTCTCAACCCAGTTATTATTACGGGAAGCTGTTCGCAGAGGCGTTTATATCGAAATCCTTGATAGAAAAGAGAACTTCGTACGACTGAACAAGAATGAGAATGTACAATATGTAAAACAGGCAACCAAAACCTCACTTGATAATTATGCCAGCATTTTGGCAATGGAGAACAAGCTTGTAACCAAAAAGGTCCTTGATGAACATGGCATAAGGGTTCCCAAAGGAAGTGATTATTCCAGTGCGGATATAGCAAAAGCCGATTTCGTATTATTTCAGGGCAAGCCTGTTGTGATAAAGCCGAACCAAACCAATTTCGGTATAGGCATTACCATTATCAAAGAGAATAATGATGAAGCTACATATTGCAGAGCCATTGACATTGCCTTTGCCAACGACTCGACCATCCTGATTGAAGAGTTTATAGAAGGTAAAGAGTTTCGGATATTTGTCATTAATAATGAAGTAGTAGGTATATTACACAGGGTACCGGCAAATGTAACAGGGGATGGAACATCGTCAATACGCGAATTGGTTGGAATTAAGAATCAGGATCCATTAAGAGGGAAAGGATATCATACCCCTTTGGAAAAAATCCAACTCGGAGAAGCCGAAGCCATGTTTTTGCAGGCACAAAATAAAGACTTTGACTATATCCCAGCATCCTCTGAAACGGTCTATTTACGTGAGAATTCAAATATAAGTACCGGGGGCGACAGCATTGACTTTACGGATGACATCCCTGATTCATATAAACGAATTGCGGTTGAAGCAGCAAAAGCTTTAAATGTAAAGATTACCGGTCTTGATATGATTATACCAGACCATACAAAGGAAGCATCAGATGACAACTATGCAATTATTGAATTGAACTTTAACCCGGCTATTCATATTCATTGTCACCCCTTTAAAGGGAAAAACCGTAAATTGAATGAGAAGCTAATGGATGCCCTGGGATATCATTAATCTTTTCTTCTGATACAACGCCCCGATATCTACCCTCTAACCCGTACCGGTGGTATAGCATATTGGATGCTAATCTATAGCTGACTCGTATATGGAGAACGAATTAGCTATAGATTAGGTACGGGGATGCAATATCAGGAATACGGGTGTGATGGGAGTCATGGAGTAGTAGTATCATGATTAAAGGATTAATGTAAACCTAAAATCATCTATTTTAATCAGCTGTAGAGAATCAGCAATACATCATAACTTGGTGAATAGAAAACACCTGCTCTATTAAAGAGCTTTTACCATCGTTTACAATTACGAAATCTGAAAGTGCTGTTTTTTGCGCATCCGGCCATTGATTTGCCATCCGGCTTAAGATATCTTGCGCTGATGCTCCATCACGGTCCTTGACGCGTTCCAGCTTGAGAGCATCAGGGGCCGTTACCATGATCGTCTTATCAAACAGCGTGCTTAAACCTGATTCGAAGAGAATGGCAGATTCATGGATAACATAAGGTGCTGATAGACGGGCATTGCACCAATCCGTGAAATCAATACGTACTTTGGGATGGATAATTGCATTGAGCTGCTGAAGCTTCAATGCATCATTGAAAACTATTGCCGCAACAGCTTTTCGATTTAGTAATCCTTCACTGTTTACGACATCAGAGCCAAAAACTGTAATGATCTCATTCATAACATCAGGGTGCTGACTAATGAGGCGTCCCTGTAAATCCGCATTATAAACCGGCACCCCTATTATCTCAAATAATCGGGCAACGGTTGTCTTTCCACTTCCTATATTTCCGGTTAATCCAACTTTTATCATGGGCTATCGTAGTACCAGGTATTCAACCTTATCAGGCGTCACTTTAATATTTTTCACAAAAGAGGGTGAGGCCGTTACGTTAAGATGAAGCGTATTGTCTTTTCCAGTGGACGAAGCCGTCACAGTAAACATCCCCGACGCTAATTTGGAATAGTCTTTCATCGGTACGATACACGATACGACAGCCTTATCAGGATAGGTGGAGATTTTTTGATTTTCAAATTGTGCATCCAACGAAATAGGAACATCGATGCTGGCCTCTGTAAACTTCTGTACAGGGATGGTGATCAAAACATGAGAAGGGACATAATACATCTTCCGATAATTTTTTCCTACCATCAAATCGACAAGCCGTGTTTCGGAGGCATCAATATTTCGCAACCGCAAGGATGAGGTGTTGACTGATTTTATTGAATCGACAACATCTTTCGTCCCGAATACCACTACCCTTGTCGGATTTATCAGTAAAGGTTCGAATTGAAGATATTGAGGTGCGAAAGTGAGATCGGACAGAACTTTTACCGGTATTGTTTTATGATATAATTTACTGCATCTGATATTGATCTGTTCGGGATGTATCGAACGCACTTCGTTAGAGAAGCCTAATGCAGCGGAATACTTTCGGATGACAGGGACTAATGGATGATTCAATGAAACATCTTCAGCATGATTATTAGGAGATACTGTTTTTGAAAGGTCGACAACAATAGGCTTGGGATCTTCAAAATAACGTAATACGACCAACTTAAAACCTTGCGCTTTCAAGGAAATCTGAATGGTCGAATCAGAAACATTCGTAACGATTCTACCAACAGGAGGTTTTACAATCGTCAGGGGTATCTTAAAAGAGATCGTATATTCATTTGAAAGCTTTATGAGTATCCATAAAGTCAGCGATACGATAAAGCAGACAATAAAAACAAAAAGCTGATACCGCAAACGGGCAGTCACCATCTTACGAAGGGGTTTTTCCCTATTTACGCCATCAGCTTTCACAATATTAAAATTTAAGTCGTACGACTAATTATTTTGCAGGTTGTGCAATTTGATCTTCAACACTTGTTGCTACTGCACTCTTCTCAATGCGAAGACGATTTTGTCCTTCTACTTCAATAGTAAAAGTAGTTTCCTGAACTTCAACGATCTTACCATGGATACCACCAATAGTAATGATCTTGTCGCCTTTCTTAATTGCTTCTCTAAATTTTTTCTGGTCTTTAGAACGTTTTACCTGTGGACGGATAAAGAAAAGATAGAAGACAACAATAATAACGAGAAGAAAAATCAGTGAGCTCCACTGGTTTCCTTGTTGTTGACCCGCTTGTGGGGCCATCAAAAAAATACTTAATAGATTCATTATTCTTTTTATTTTAGGATTTACAAATTAATTCTCTTTTTGAGGAGCAGCGATCACTTTGGCTGTAAAACGCAAAATGGCAGATGGAGGATTGGTATTCATGTTAACCGTAACTGACTTCTGTTGAAATCCAACTCTATGCCAGCTATCAAAACTAACCGTCACATCACCCTGCCCTCCCGGTTTGATCGTATCTTTAGTATATTCACCTACCGTACAGCCACATGACGAAGCTACGCTCTTGATGACAAGTGGTCCTTTCCCTAAATTGGTAAATTTATAAGAGAAAGATACCTTTTCACCCTCAACAACTTCACCAAATTCATGCATTTCAGATTCAAACCGAACCTGTGGAATACCACCACCGGCAACAGAACCTGATGCGATGTCGTTATTTGCTTTTCGTTGCTTACAAGAAAACACAAAAGCAATCATGCACAAAATCAAAGTTAGCTTAAACGCTGTACGCATATCAAATAGAATTTCTGATACAAATTTATAGAATTAACCAATCAGCTTTAAAGAATTGTATCCAATTCATTCAAATTTCGGATGATTAAAACTTCAAGATCGCCTAAAGATGTGAATTTGAATTTTTTATATAGATTTAGTGCGATCAGATTATGTCGATGAACTTCAAGTTTCACCTGTAATCCCTCTTTTTTTGCATATACCAGTGAGTGACGAAGTAACATATTGGCCAATCCGGTTCCTTGAAAAGCAGAAGATATTGCAAAATGATGAATATAGGTTCGTCGTCCATCGATAGTGAGCCATGAAGTGCCGATAATCTTTCCGTCTTCAGAAAGGAGGAGGAAGAGTTTTCCACCAAGAGAAAGGGTACGAAGTATGACAGCATTATCATCACCTCTTTCAGCACCGCCCATACCTACCGCTACCCAGAGGTTGTTAACTTCGGGATAGTCAGACGACACATATTCTCTGATCGAAACAGATTTCATCACGCAACAACTATTCCATTAAACCCCTACCTGTTTTTTTGATGCGGTCAGCCTCTTTTAACTCAATGATGAGTCTGTCGAGGATTCCATTGACAAAGACATTACTTTTAGGAGAGCTATACAATTTTGCTAGTTCAATATATTCGTTTAACGTCACCTTGACAGGAATGGATGGGAACTCCATTAACTCGGCAAGCGCCATTTTCAACAAAAGGATATCAATAACAGCAATACGTTCAACTTCCCAGTTGTGTGCCTTTTCGTCGATTAACTTTTCTAACTCGGTATTGTTAAAAACAGTCTTTCTAAACAGGCGAATCACAAACTCTTTATCACTTTCAGGATCCAATGAATCGCCCTCTTTATAAATAGCGGGTAATGCAGCATATTCATCCCAGGCAGCACGATAGCCTTTGATGGTTTTATTCACCATGAAATTGGCAAGTTCGTAATCGTCGATCCAATAGATGCTTTTCTCTTCGTAAAGTTCCTGCAGATTTTCGGTAGGGACGATTATTTCATTAAAGATAGTAGCAATAATATCTTTATCATCTTTATACCCACATTCCGAAGAAGACATATATGATTTATATGCTTCAGATTCACGAACAGTCTGATGAAATTTTCGGATCATCTCATTATAATCGACCCATGAGATCTTGTACTGATTGCGATATTTAATAAAATTGCGGTTGGACGACAACTGGTTCATGAAAAAGTTATCAATAAACCGTGTGTTAGGATTCAAATCTTCTTCAGAAGGGATGTGTTTCCCTTTATTTTCTTCAATTCGAACTTTAAAGAAATC
>JAHEYR010000160.1 GCA_023251485.1 Bacteroidales bacterium | reverse complement strand
AGAAGATCTTACCAAGTACCCCCGCACACTGGAAGCAGATATGGCTCTTTTAGAGGGCGAAAATTGTGATATAATTTTCGCACCCGAAGTAAATGAAATTTATCCGAACAACAGTGAGCCTTTACCTGTTTATGATCTGGAAGGACTTGATGAACCCATGGAGGGTCAATTCAGGCCAGGACATTTTCAAGGTGTATGTGTGATCGTTCATAAATTATTCTCGATCATAAATCCCGACAGGGCTTACTTTGGCAATAAAGACTTTCAACAACTGGCCATTATTCGCCACATGGTTAAGAAGCTAAAGCTTAATCTTGAAATTGTCGGATGCAACATTATACGCGAAAAAGATGGACTGGCAATGAGTTCGCGCAACATGCGTCTGACTGCATCAGAACGGGCCATTGCTCCTAAAATTTATCAGACTCTTCTACAGGCAAAGAATAAAATTGCCGATTATAAAAATACTTCGTTCACTCCTGCGTTATTAAAACAGTGGATATCGGACGAGATTTCTTCTAATGCACCATTGATGCCAGAATATGTAGAGATTGTAAACATAAACAGCCTACAACCAACTGACGACTGGAATGGTGGTAAAGCATTGATTGTGTGTGTAGCTATCTTTGATGGCTCAGTGCGGTTGATCGATAATTTGATTTTATTTTCGTAATTTTGCAACATGTTAATTGAAGTATTAAAATCTAAAATACACAGGGCAACAGTAACTCAAGCTGATCTTAATTACATCGGCAGTATCACCATCGATGAGGACTTGATGGATGCTGCTAATTTTATTGAGAACGAAAAAGTCGGGGTGCTCAATATCAATAATGGTGAACGTATCGAAACGTATATCATCAAGGGTGCACGTGGTTCAGGTGTGATCACACTGAATGGTGCTGCAGCGCGAAAGTTTGCGGTGAACGACCTTGTGATTATTGTTTCGTACTGCACCCTTGATTTTGAAGAAGCCAAGCGCTTCATTCCCACGATTGTATTTCCTGACAGCAACAATAAACTACGATAACTCTTGAAAAAAAAACTTTTCACAGCTCTCAGAATAACTTTTTTTCTGGGCTTAGGATGTTTCTTCATCTGGCTTTTCCTTGCAAATCTGGGAACGAAAGAGAAATCTGAAATCCTTTTTTCGCTAGAAAAAGCAAATTACTGGTGGTTGATTGCTGCTATCATATTAGGAATCATCAGCCACTTCAGTCGGACACTCAGATGGAAGATGCTACTGGAGCCTATGGGTTATAAACCGAGGATCTGGAATGTTTTTTTCTCCGTATTTATTGGTTATCTGGCCAATCTGGCACTTCCCCGTTTAGGTGAAGTCAGCCGTTGCGGTGTTTTAACTCGTTATGAAAAGATTCCCTTTAATAAATCATTTGGAACGGTATTAACAGAACGGGCAATAGATTTTTTCATCTTTAGCATTCTGTTTTTCGTAAATATTTTCTTCCAGCGTGTTAAATTATATGGCTACATAGAAAGTCAGGTATATGAACCGTTGGCAGCTAAACTCAGTCCCGGTGTAGACTTTGCCGGAACCATTACCTGGATATTCCTTGGTAGTTTGGTTGGATTAGTATCGCTCTTCTTTATTTTTCGTGAAGCTATCCTGATTTCAAAGCCTTACCAAAAAATAACTTCGCTCATAAAAGGGCTTTTGGAAGGAATTTATTCGGTATCTAAGCTAAAAAATCCCTGGCTCTTTTTATTCCACTCCCTGTTTATCTGGCTGATGTATCTGCTGATGGCATGGGTCGTCTTTTTAAGTTTACCTACAACCGCGACACTTGGACTGGATGCAGGACTATCTGTACTTATGTTTGGCACCATCGGTATCATCATCGTGCAGGGAGGAATCGGAATCTACCCGGCGATTGTTGCTGGCACACTATTGGTTTATGGTATTCCTAAAACAACAGGTTATGCAATGGGCTGGCTCATTTGGTCGGCACAGACGGCTATGATGTTGGTTGCAGGATCAATTTCATTAATACTTTTACCTCTATTCAACAAGTGGAAACATGAACGTGCTTAATAATATCAGTAAAAAAATATATACCGATGCAGCTCAGATGCAATCGAGACTTGCAGTCTGGGAATTCAAAGGACGTAAAGTAGTTTTTACAAACGGATGCTTTGATATATTACATCTGGGGCATATAGATTATCTGGCCAAAGCAGCAGATATGGGTGATAAACTAGTCATCGGATTAAATACAGATGCATCGGTTTCAAGGATCAAAGGGCCACATCGTCCTATTACCGATCAACATTCCAGAGCTATGTTATTGGCATCATTGAGTTTCGTATCGGCCGTGGTATTATTTGATGAGGACACCCCTTATGAGCTCATAAGTGCTGTGAAACCTGATATTTTAGTAAAGGGTGCAGATTACAAGCCTGAAGATATTGTTGGCTACGATATTGTAACCGCCAAAGGTGGCACTGTAGAAACGCTTGAATACCTCGAAGGATATTCAACTTCAGCTATTGAAGAAAGAATAAAAAACAGTTAATAGAATCAGATTAACTCTTCATCGAAACAGGCTGCCCGGTGGTTTCCAATACATTCCACCACAACTCGCCTTCTACATCAATTTTCTTTCGTTCTGATACTGCTATAGGAATAGGCAACAGGGTGAACTCGTTGTTCCAATGCCCGATAACAAAATCGGTCTTACCTGCCATAGCAGCATGAACTGCGTTCTGAGCCAGAAGGCTACAGAACTTACTGTCGTTCGCATTAGCAGGAGCACTACGAATAATGTAGCTCGGGTCGATATACTTGAGGGTAAATGGAAAGTTCTCAGATTTGAATTGTTCTGATATTTTATCTTTCAGGAACAAACCAATGTCGTTATTTTTGATGTTGCCCGAAGCGTCTTTTTGTAGCGACTCGCTATCGAAAAAGTATTGTCCGGTTCCTTCTGCAACCACGATCAATGCGTGATGGCGATTTTCAAGACGGTTACGTAATACCTGTAAAAAGCCTTTTGGACCATATAGATCAAAAGTCATCTCAGGCACAAGCACAAAATTCACCTCCTGAATAGAGAGTGCAGCATAAGCAGCAATGAATCCTGAATCACGCCCCATTAGTTTCAATACCGTAATTCCGTTATAAGCACAATCGCCTCGTTGTGTGCACTACGAATGATGTCGTTTGCAATAGTGAATGCAGTCTCGAAACCAAATGAATTATCAATGAGGTTGATGTCGTTATCAATCGTCTTAGGGATTCCGGCAACCGAAATTCTTAAACCCCGTTGTGATATTTCTTCCTGAATGGCATGTGCCCCTCTTAAGGTACCATCACCACCAATACAAAACAGGATGTTTACATTCAATGTGCTGAGTGTATCAACGATCTCACCTACATCTTGTTGTCCACGCGATGACCCCAGAATCGTTCCACCAAAAAGATGTATGCTCTCAACGCTTTGCGGTGTAAGTTCAACGACAGGATGGTTATATTTCGAAATAAAACCTTCGTAACCATATTTAATTCCAATGATATTGCTAACGTGATATCGGTAATATAATTGATTTACGATACTGCGAATTACATTATTTAAACCAGGACACAATCCACCACAAGTAACAATGGCAACTTTAGTCTTAGCAGCTTCAAACAACAAATGCTGATGTGGACCGGCTTTTTCAAAAGAGATAGGTGTTTCACCTGTTTCTTTGCAATGATTATAATGCGCCAATGATGCATCAAATAAAACTCTGTCTTCGTTTTCAATAAATCCAAATGATGAACCATCGGGTTTAAATGATGGTTTTAGTGGTGACTTTATCGTTGCGTTGCCCAGTACTTTTACTTCGAAATCTTTATGCGTCATGGTATGTATGTATTTGTTTATTAAATCAATAAGATGATATTCGCATTTCATCTTAATCGTGTGCAAAGTTAAGACTATTCTTTATTCAAAGTACGAAAAACTAAATAATGCGATATAGTTTGATGCCACTTCATGAAAGATCATCACCCAAAAAGCACTATCTTCGTAAAAAGAAAATCAGAATGGCAAAAGCAAAAACATCCTTTTTCTGCCAGAGTTGCGGGGCACAGGCATCGAAATGGCTTGGGAAATGCCCAACATGCGGAGAATGGAATACTTATATAGAAGAGGTCATCCAACTAAACGAACCTGCCAAGCAGAAATTCTCTGCGACGGGAAAAGCCGCTATGGCTATAAAGTTAGATCAGATTGAGTCTATCACGGAAACGAGAATCGACATGCACAACGCAGAACTCAACAGAGTGTTGGGGGGTGGATTGGTTCCCGGCTCGGTGGTATTGATCGGTGGTGAGCCCGGAATTGGAAAGTCGACTTTACTTCTACAGGTGGCACTCTCCGTGAACAAATTGAAGATTCTATATGTTAGTGGTGAAGAAAGCGATCAGCAAATCAAGATGCGTGCCGAACGTATCGGTAACCTAAAAAGTGATTGTTTTATTCTTACTGAAACCGCTACCCAAAATATTTTCAGACAAATTGAGATCTTAAAACCAGAAGTGGTGATCATTGATTCTATACAGACACTGCAAACGGATCTGATTGATTCATCACCCGGAAGTGTTTCACAAATCAGAGAATGTGCTTCAGAGCTGCAACGATTTGCCAAACTAACCAATACACCGGTATTGCTAATTGGGCATATCACCAAAGATGGTTCGCTTGCCGGCCCGAAAGTACTGGAACACATGGTCGATACTGTTCTTCAGTTTGAAGGAGATCGCAACTATGGGTACCGCATTTTACGTTCGATCAAAAACAGGTTTGGATCAACTTCCGAGCTGGGCATCTATGAAATGATGAGCACAGGTTTACGTGAGATCTCATCACCCTCAGAGATTCTCATCAATCGGCATCACGAAAACTTTAGCGGGGTGGCAATTGCCTCAACCGTTGAAGGTATCAGACCCATGTTGATTGAAACGCAAGCATTGGTGAGTACTGCAGTTTATGGAACACCTCAGCGTTCGGCTACCGGCTTCGACCTCCGCCGTTTAAATATGTTGCTGGCTGTTTTAGAAAAACGATGTGGATTCAGACTTGGGACTAAAGACGTCTTTCTAAACATTGCAGGGGGAATCAAGGTTGACGATCCAGCTATTGACTTAGCCGTAATGAGTGCTGTTTTGTCATCAGGCGAAGATATTGCTATTCCACTCAAAACATGTTTTGCTGCAGAAGTAGGCCTCTCGGGGGAGATCAGACCAGTGAACAGAATTGAACAACGTATTGCGGAAGCTGAAAAGATGGGATTTGAAAAGATATTTATTTCAAAGCATAATTCGCACAACTTAAAAAGCTTAGAGATTGAACTCATCAAAGTGAGTAAAATTGAAGAGGTCTTTTCCAATCTATTCGGGTGAGAAAATCATTATCTTTGCCGAAGTTAGATGATCACAAAACATCAATAAATACCTAATGAAGAGAGTTCTTGTAATTGACGATGATCCCACGTTCTGCACTATGCTCAGAACCTTTCTAACCAACAAAGGTTATTCTGTTCGTGAGGCCTTCAGTGCTGCCGAATCATTAAAAGCGGTTCGCGACGAACAGTTCGATATTGCATTATGTGATTTTCGTTTACCCGATAAAGACGGCCTTGAGCTATTAAAAGATATCCGATTAATCCGGCCAAAGTTACCGGTAATTATAATGACGCGTTATGCCGACATCCGTGTGGCCATCAGAGCCATTAAGATGGGGGCTTATGAATATGTCACCAAACCCATCAACCCGGATGAGATTCTGGCAGCGATGAAGGGTGCATTTGAAAAGGCAGCAGAAGAAACGGAACCCGGCAACAGTCAGATGATGCCCAAAGCCAATTTCCATTATATCTCAGGTGCCAGTCAAACCGCTTCAAAGGTAGAGCGCTATATTGATCTTGTTGCCCCAACGTCGATGTCTGTCATCATACAGGGCGAGAGTGGCACCGGGAAAGAATATGTAGCCCGCATGATACATCAGAAGAGCAAACGCAGTGATAAGCCCTTTATGGCCGTCGATTGCGGTGCACTTTCGAAAGAACTGGCAGGTAGCGAATTATTTGGTCACGTCAAAGGATCTTTTACCGACGCGGTAAACGAAAAGCAGGGACAGTTTGAATTAGCAAATGGAGGGACACTCTTTTTGGATGAGATTGGAAATCTATCGTATGAGATCCAACTAAAGCTATTGAGAGCAACACAAGAACGACGCATTAGAAAAATTGGCGGGAATAAAGATATACCGGTCGATGTAAGAATTATCGTAGCCTCTAATGAGGATTTATCTGAAGCTGTAAAGAAGGGGGTTTTTCGCGAAGATTTATACCATCGACTTAATGAATTTAAGATTGAAGCACCTCCCCTACGCGAACGGCCTGACGACATCAAGGTATTTGCAACCCATTTTTTGGAGTTGGCCAATGGGGAGTTAAATAAATCGGTTAAATCATTTTCACCGGATGTACTCGAACTGCTACATAGTTATTCCTGGCCCGGCAACATCAGGGAGATGAAAAACGTGATTAAACGTGCCGTCTTGTTAGCTTCGGATAATCAAATCACTACGGATGGTTTGCCAGTTGAAATGGTTTCGGCTACTCACGGTTACACAAATATCATTTCGGGAGCAACCACAGACCTAAAGGTGATAGCCGAACAAAATGAACGTTCGGTGATCGTATCAACGCTTGAAAAAGTACATTATAATAAATCGAAGGCCGCCCGTTTATTAAACATTGACCGTAAAACGCTTTATAATAAGTTGAAACAATACGGGATTGAAGGATAAAGAGAGATCGATCGGGAAAACTGGAGAGTGAATCTGTTTTATCATCGACCACAGCTGTTATTTCAACTACAGCCGTCATTTCGACCGCAGGGAGAAATCTCCTTATAAGATGTTCGCAGTAAAAAAACAGATTTCTCCCTACGGTTGAAATGACGGGATCTTATAGATTCTAAATTATTGCTTCCTTTAATGTTTTAAAGATAGTTTCACACTCCGTGTTTAAAGAAGTAATCAAATCATTTTGTTCTTCAGGTTCTATTCCCGAGTCAACTAATCGTTCCAATTTCATCAGGATAGGGACAACCGGGTTGTCTCCTAATTGAGAGAACGGAGTGAGCATCTTATGTGCGACCGCCCCTACTTCTTTCACATCCTGCTCTTCATAAAAGTCATTAAGTATTTTTAAATTTGACTCACCATTTTCCAGAAATGACTGAATAACTATACGCAATGAGGCTTCATCATCACCGG
>JAHEYR010000159.1 GCA_023251485.1 Bacteroidales bacterium | reverse complement strand
TTAAAATGAGGAAACTCCTCTGCTTTCTTGGCTTACTATTGTTGTGTTTAAACAATCTTTTTGCCCAATCGCCTTCACGAGCAACAATTAAAGGAATTATCTGCGATACTGCCGGCATAAATATTCCCTCTGCCATGGTGATGTTGCTCAGCTCCAAAGACTCCACGTTAATCAACTTCACACAGGCTGACGAAAAAGGAGAATTCGAATTTAGAGGTCTTAAAAACAGTGGATACTTGTTAAAGGTATCACACATGAGCTACCTCCCTTATCAAAAAAGTCTTCTTGTTTCTGCAACCGCTGTAAACGATTTAGGCAGAATCAAGCTTAAACTGATATCCAAACAGCTGATGGAAGTTGTTATTAAAGCAGCCAGAGCACCGCTTAAGTTTAGGGGCGACACAATAGAATATGATGCATCCTCTTTTAAAGTTCCACCCGGATCTACAGTTGAAGATCTTTTACGAAGACTGCCAGGCTTAGATGTTGATGCAGATGGAAATATCAAGACACAAGGGAAAGATGTCAAACGCATCTATGTTGAGGGTAAATCATTTTTTGGTGACGATCCCAAAAGTGTAACCAAAAATCTAGGAGCAGAAGCAATCTCAAAAGTTCAGGTCTTTGATGAGAAATCAGAACAAGCAAAGCTCACCGGGATAAACGACGGCGTAAAAGAGAAAGCCATGAACCTTGGATTAAAGGATGCTTATAAGCAAGGGGCTTTTGGAAAGATGACGATAGCTGCAGGAGATCAGGATAGATGGGCCATGCGTGGAAACTATAATCGCTTCAATAAAAAGCAACAGCTCTCCTTCATCGGTTACGGAAACAACATCAATCAAACCGGTGTAAACTGGGAAGACTATGGTGAATTCAAAGGTCAGAATGCCTTTAATAATTATGACAACGGCGACTTCGGTTTTGGCAGTGGTGGTGGTTTTATGACATTTAGTATCGGAAACAATATGTTGGGAAACAATTATGATGGACGAGGATTTACCAAGAACTATGGTGCCGGTGTAAACTATAATTACGACAACAAAAAAACCAAATTCAGCTCCAGCTATTTTTATAATGAAACGGCTCGTACCCTTGACCAGACTTCAAAGAAAGAGACTTTTCTTCAAAACAGTAGTTTTAAAAATGCAGATACAACCCATGGCAAAGATTTCAAAGGAAATCATAGCATTGCTGTACGTTTAGAGCAGAAAGTGGATTCAAATGATCTTTTGATTGCGAAAGCGAATATCAGTTTTAGCAATTCAACAAATAATAGTTCCCTCTTATCACAATACACTGACAATAATGATATCCCTACCCGAAGTCTTAAGACAATAGATGACACGAAAATAGACGCGTATAACATTACCAGTACTGCAATCTTTCGTCACAAGTTTAAAAAACATAAAGGTGCCAGTCTTGCATGGAGTGGTGGTTTTAACGCCAGTAAAACGGATGGATTAGAAAAACCTTTTTCGTTGAACAGATTCTTTCAGGCAAAGACCTATTCCGAACAGATACAAATGATCAGTAACGACAACAACAACACCTCCACACAATTCAAATCAAGTGCGTTACTTACTGAACCTTTATCTAAAAAGTTTTTCTGGGAAGCCTTTTATAACTTTTCGACAACAAGAAATATACAGGATAAACTTTCTGAAAATGCTGCTTTACAGAATATCAGAATCGACAGTTTAACCACATACTACACCAACGATGTGATGTACAATCGGCTCGGAACAAATCTGAGATACTCAAATAAAGGATTAAATGCTGCAATTGGTATTGCAAATCAGCAACTTCAACTTCAAGGAAAATATTCTATCCGTAAAGACATGCCCAATTTGCATGACCCTATCGACAAAACCTATTCAAACTTTATCCCTAACTTAAGTGTCAATTATCAAATAACAAAAACCACATTCTTAAGTACAAACTATAGTTTTGATGTCAGAGAACCAACCGTTAGTCAGTTAATGCCATCTGCAAATACGAATAACCTGGCTTACATTGTTCAGGGTAACCCTGATTTGAAACCTCAGCGCAGTCACAATATCAATTTAAATGCTTTCTATTTTAATCTGGGTTCTATGACAGGTTGTAGCATTGGTGCCAATTATCAAAACTATGAAAACCAAATTGTTTATAACCAAACTATTACCATGGTTGATAAAGTGGGTATTCAAACTGTTTCGAAGGCTGGAAATGTCAATGGTGGTGAAACCCTAACAGTATATTCCTTCACAAACTTTCCAATCATTAAAACTAAACTCACCATGATGATTAACGGGAACATCAATTTTAGCAGTTCGCCTACCTTTATCAACGACGTTGAAAACACTACGAAGAATAAAGCGTACTCACTAGGCACTTCGTTTAATTTAACTCCTACCCCAAAATTAACACTTGGTGTCAATGGAAGGATAAACTTTAATGATATAACTTATTCCTATAGATCTGACCAAAATCAAAAGATCAGAAACTATACTGCAAGTTCATCTGCTAAGTGGCAATTCGCAACCAAGTCATATTTTGAAACCAACTTTGATTATTCGGTTTACAAAAACCAGAGCTTAGGATTCAATCAATCTATCCCATTGTGGAATGCTTCGGTCCGTCAGATTCTGGGCAAAGCCAATCGAATTGAGATGCGTTTGGCTGCATTTGATATCTTTGATCGCAACAAGAGCATTTCGCAGACCGGAGCAATGAATTATATCCTTCGTTCTCAAGCCAACACGCTGGCCCGATATTTTATGTTGAGTCTAAGTTATAATATCAAAGGGTTCGAAACCAAACAGAAAAAAGGCGGAATGATGATCGTAATGTAATAATCTCGTTAATCTCATCTCTTTAAATAACATATAAAATGCAACATCCTCATAATTCTATTTCAATGATAATGAGTAATCAAAAATCTAAACATAGTTACCCGTTACTAAAAACGATAACATTCGCAATAATCTTGTTGATCCCCGTAATGAGCTTTGCTCAGAAGATGGAAGGATCTGTTCGTTATCTGATGATACATAACTGGACTAAGCAAATGGCTGCTGTTGATTATATGAGCAAGCAGGCCATAGACCGGCTATCTTATATGTGGGGTAATAATGCGGAATATAAAACATATTCCAAGCTATTTCTCAATCCTGCACAAACAAAATATGAAGATTCTGAAGAGAGCGTAGCAGGACAAAACGATGCCGGATACTCATGGTTAAAAGATGAATATACCATCACCCGAAACTATGAAAAGAAGACCATGCGCGATGTCATTGACATGCTGGGTAAAACCTACGTTGTTGAAGACTCGTTACGCACCCAAAAATGGAAAATTCTTAATGAGATGAAAGAGATTTCAGGACACATCTGTATGAATGCATTTTGGAACGACACGCTTAAAAAGCAGAAGGTAATCGGTTGGTTTGCATTAGATATTTCAAATAGTGGAGGGCCGGAACGTTTCGCCGGACTGCCCGGACTCATCCTTGAAGTAAACATAAATGATGGCGCCTTAATTATCACTGCAGATAAGATTGAGCAAAAGAAACTAACCACCGAACTCGACCTCCCCAAAAAGATCAAGGGAAAGAAAATCAAAGAGTCGGCCTATTTTGCTATTCTAAGAAAACATTTTGAGGAAAAGCGAAAAGCGGAAGAGCCGCCATTCTGGAGTATAAGATACTAGTATTCTACTATTTCTATGAATTCGATGTAAGGTCCTTCCAATATGGAGGGACCTTTTTGCATTTTTCATAATGTTTCATATCAGAATTTAATCATTGATAAAAAAAACATATCAGTTTTGAAAAATAATTCAAAATATATTGAGCAAAAGTGCAGCTTCATTTGTTATATAGACAAAACATACAAAATTAATCTTAACGAAAGGAGTTCACCATGACCGATTTGAAATCAACATATATGGGGCTTAGCTTAAAGAACCCTATTATAGTTGGCGCTAACCCAATGGTTACAAAGCTAGACAACTTAAAGAAATTTGAAGATGCCGGTGCTGCTGCTGTGGTTTACAAAACATTATTCGAAGAACAGATTAACCTTGAAAGCATCCAGTTACAGTCTGAACTGACCGAATATGATGAAAGAGGTGCCGAGATGGTTCATATCCATCCTCACTTAGAGCATGCGGGTTCTGCCGAACACCTTTTTAATATCACAAAAGCCAAGGAAGCACTTGAAATCCCATTGATTGCAAGTTTAAATTGCATCTATCCTGAAACATGGATTGAATATGCTGTTGAGTTAGCACAAACTGGTGTTGACGGCTTAGAATTGAACTTCTTTGCGACGCCGAAAGATCTTCAGACCGATGCCGGTACAATAGAAGATAAGAGAGCCGCTATTCTTAAAGAGATTAAAAAAGTAGTTCACATACCGGTTAGTGTAAAACTAAGTTCGTTTTATACAAATCCGTTGAATATGGTTGGCAAATTATCTGAAGCAGGAGCTGATGCCTTTGTTTTATTTAACCGCCTTTTCGAACCTGAAATAGACATTAATACACAATCGCATGTTGCGAAATTAGAACTGAGTGCTGAAGGTGATTACAAAATGTCGTTGCGTTATATTGGAATGCTTTACGATAATATCAATGCAAGTCTTTGCGCTAACTCTGGTATCTATGAAGGTGCGGATGTAATAAAGCTTTTACTAGCCGGTGCGGATGCTGTTGAGGTGGTAAGTACAATCTACAAACACAAACCTGTTCAGATTACGAAGATGCTTAATGACATTTCAGAATGGATGGAGAAAAATAATTATGCATATATCAATGAATTCCGTGGCAAACTTGCCCGCGTAAATACCAAAGATCCTTTTGTTTACAAACGCGCTCAGTACATCGATCTCATCCTTCGTTCTGAAGAATTATTAAAGGGAACTACTGTTTAATAAAAAGGCAGTTAACAGATCAATCGGTATATTGTAGAGCCGCACGGCCGTGCGGCTCTACAAAACACCAGGAAATTTCGTTGTGCTCTTTGTGGTTAGCTATTTTTTCTCTTCCAGAAAGGAGCTATAATATTACCTTGCTTTCTGGCCACCCACAAGAACAAAAGTCCGACAATTAATCCCAGCATTAGGGCCTGTAATGAATTCTCAGGGCCAAATGCACCACCTGTTAATAATTCGGAACCACTAATTTTACTGGTGACCAAGCTTTTGTTTAGTCCACTGCCTGAAATGACGGCACCATATATTCCGCCTTCCGAAAAGTTCCAGGCAAAATGAATAAATATAGGCAACCACAAATTTCGGGAATAGATATAGGCAGCACCAAGTAATACTCCTGCTTCCATCGTAATCGCAATTGCCGAAAAGATTGTACTATTTTGATTGGCAAGATGACCAAATCCAAAGATAGACGACGAGATGATAAGTGCTAAAATAGAGCCCAGTTTCTCTTCGGTTATTCTAAAGATAACACCTCTGAATAATACCTCCTCAAATACGGCCGAAGAGATCGCCAATGCCAAAGCAGGCACCAAAAAAGAGATAGAATGAACGTCGATGATAGTATAAGCCTTACCCAAATACATGGTCAGGATAACCAATGACAAAATACTAAAGCCCACAGATAGACCCAGTAATGCATGATATCCAAAACGATTAAATGAAAGCTCGCTTATCTTTCGTTTTTCATAATACTTAAAAAGGTAATAATAGCAACCCAATGAAACTGCCGATGCCAACACAGCAGCAATCAGACTCTTCAATTCATTGCTCAGTCCAAGATGTCGAATAAAGTCTATACTGAACTTCTGAACCGTCAGCATTGCGATGATGAGGACCGCCACACCGATGACAATTTTCGTTAGTGGAAAGTCTATAAATTTTCTTGTACCGGATTTAAGATCCATCTGTTAAGGGTTTTCAAAGTTTCTTCTCACAATTTTTATTATCTATTTCTCTTCAGGTAGATAATATCCTTTACGTGATAATAGGTGATCCAGATTAGCCACGCCGTATGCAACAATGGCTGTCACGATGGAAGTATGTTCCTGATATTCAGGAATGCTTTTGTTATATGTATCTCTTTCAGTATGCCAAATTTCGCCGTAGTTGAAATCATATCCTTTTGAATCAACCAATCCGAATGTCAAAGTTGGAACCCCTTTCATTGCAAAAGGACTTGCATCTGTTCCGCCTAATGATTTTGGTTTCCTGAAAGGTTCATGTTGGGTTAGTGTAAATGGGAAATCAGGATTGATTCCGTTTAATGGTTCGCATATCTTCTTCATGTCATCCATCATGGCTTCAGGAACGCTCAGACTATTAGGGACCGTTGGACCGCCGTCACGATTAAACATATTTGAGATTTTGTCAAGTTTTCCTTCGTTTTTCTTGATCCAGCTTTGCGATCCATAGAGTCCAAACTCTTCACCGGCCCACAAGCAGAAGAGCATCGTCCGTTTTGGTTTTCCACCTGCTTTCATGATTAATCGAGCAGCTTCCAAAGTAGGTGAAGCTCCCGAGCCATCATCAACACCGCCTGAGGCCACATCAAATGCATCGAGATGTCCGCTCACGATAACATATTCATTAGGAAATTCAGTACCTGGAATAATACCAATCACGTTATGATACTTCACTGGTCCCATCTTGAAATAATTGCGAATATCAAATTCAAGTTCAAAGCGCTGACGCTCTTTTGCCATCTGTTCAATAATCTTATATTGATGCTCATCGAGCTTGATATCGGGGGTAGTAGGGAGTGTTTCAAATGTAAGACTATCAATGTTCTTACGATCGTACAAAACTCTGATAGGATTTGCCGCCGACTGGATCGTTCCTAATATACCTGCCGCTTTCATCTCTTTGTAAAACAGCGCAGGCTCATCTTTCAAGGGTAGTAATTTTATCGGCTCAACTTTATCACCATTCCTGTAGTTTATAGCCCTGATCGAGTCGTTTTGTTTGTCAATAATGGTGTTTTCAGCGATAATAGAAGCTCTTCTTTTATCTGCAGCCTTCGAAAAATCAATAGGCCATCCTGTGTTTTCGCCAGTGATCAGAACCCAGGCACCCTTTAGTCTGCCTTTCATCCGATCGAACTGAGCCTGTGTTTTTGGCTCAAGTACTACATGACCTTTTTGAATTCCTTTTGTTCCGGAGGTATATGAGGGTGTTGCAAAATGCAATATCAGTCCGTTGTCACTTAACATACGGCCAAACCAAGCTCCCCGATTAAAACCAACCGGCAGTGTACCCGATTCATCCATTTCAACCTTCATCCCCCACTTCTTAAACTGGTAGGCACACCAT
>JAHEYR010000158.1 GCA_023251485.1 Bacteroidales bacterium | reverse complement strand
AACAACCGCAACATCATCATTTACCCCTTTATATTGAACCTCGAATGACTGCTTTTGCTTATCTGCAACATCGATTGCTCCCTTGATATCATCCATCTGCTTTGGGGTAGCAGCTTTATCTTTCAACAACCTTGTAATCCGTTGTTTGTCGACCAATAGATTCTCCTTCTGTTGTTCCACAACTGCAATCTGAGCCTTGAGATTATCAGATTTCGAGTTAATCGACTTTATCTGAGCTTCGAGCTGTTCCAACTTTAGTTGTGTATCAACCGTATCGATGATACCAACAGGTAGCCCGGCTTTTAACAACTGGCCCTCTTCCATGTTTAGTTTTATCAGTTTACCATTGGCTTCTGATGAGATGGTCGTTTCTACTGCTTCAAAGTTTCCATAAGCATCTGAGCGGTCTTTGCTCTTATTACAGGCTACCAACAGAAGCAGGGCTATAAAAATATATACTCGGTTCATTTTTCTTTATATTTATCGATGAAAGAATACGTTTGATTTAAAAAATAGTGTTGTTACAGTTTCCCTAACGTGATTAAATAGTTAATCTTTGCCTGAGAGAGTTTTACCTGATGGGTCTTTTGGTTGAGACGTGCCTGCAACTCAGCATTTACATCGGATAGATAATCAGTTGGCGTAACAACTCCATTGTCGAGTTGCGATGAAGAGGTTTTGGTAATCTCACTTCGCAACTGAATAATCTGATTATCTGTTTCAATCAGCGACTTATATTTATTGATTTCAGAAAGATTACTACTTAAAGCAACACGCAGATTCTGATTAAAGTTCTCTTTCTGTGTTTCAATAATATTCTTTTGAACACCAAATACCTGTCGTTCTGTTTTCGTCTGATCCCAGTTCCATACATTCCAGCTTAATTTGGCACCTACTATGCCATAGGTTCCAAAGTTATTAGAAAGCATATTTAAACCCGGTCGACCATACCCCAAGGTCCCAAAACCCATAAGTTTAGGTTTTATCTTTGTAGCTGTCAACCTATCCAATCCTGATAATCTGTCTTCTTGCAGATCGAGTATTTTTAGATCAGGACGGGATACATCATTCAAGCCGGCATCAGTAACAACATCAGGCATCTCCATTTTTGTAGATTCATCTACTTTCATCCCTGTCAACTCATTCAATGACTGTGTCAATGCCTCGATACTATAACGAATCTCGATGATAGCCTGATCTATTTTAAGGATCTCTGCATTTAAAATTGCACTACCCGAACCAAGGGCTATTCCGTTTTTTATAGATGCATCCATTTTTTCCAGACGCAACCGAATATCACCCTGAGTAGCCTTAAGCTGTTCTCTGTTTTCTCTTAACAGCAGAATTCCGTAATAGATCTGGCTAACCCTATCACGCAAACGATATAGCTCAATGTCTATACTTTTTTGATTAAGTGCCAGATTGATTTTTTCAAGCTCTTCTTGGCGTTTTGTACTACCTGCGTCAAAAATGAGCTGGTTAATATCCAACGTCAATTTGTACTGATCCTTGTTCGATTCAGGAATATTGATATTCGGAATCTTAATAGGAATCTTTGTCACCTCACTCTGCCAGGTTGCCTGACCATTTATGTTGGCCTGTGGGAGATAATTAGTCTGAATATTTTTGATGTTATAGTCGGCAATAGATCCATAAAGACCTTTTTGCTTCAATAGCGGAAACTGCTGCTCGGCCTGAAGAAGGCATTTCTCCAGGGTGAGCGACTGTTCCTGAGAAAAGCCGGTCATGCTGATCAGCACTGCTATTCCGAATAATAAGAGGGACTTCATCATTTGATTACTGTTTTTATTTTAAGAATGATGGAACTTTCACTATGCTACACTATCGTGCGGCTTATTTGGCCTTGGTTGCAAAGAACCTATGATTAGTTTGGGGATCTCCTTTTTTCTGTTCCGAATAAACATATTGTATTCTTCTTCATTTTGACCGAACATACTACAAAAGATATTTCGTGCTGCAAAAGGGAATACACATAAAGAGACAAGATTTACCATTAAATTTTCAACGGTAATATCACATATGATTCCTGCCTCAACTTCTCTCTTGATTTGATCTCGTAAAATATTTGGATTTACACCCTGCCCCTTCAACATATTGACAAATCGTTCAGGATTTCTATTGTTTTCGTTTACCAAAAAATTAGGGACATATGGATTTTCCAGTAGCAGATCAATATATGTGTCTGCAAAGCTTTCAATTTTAGTAAACAAAGGAAGATCCGAAGTCATTATTGCAACGATACAAGGAGCAAAGCCCTGAAGTACCTGCGTAAATATAGACTCAAATAATTTCTCTTTGGTTCTGAAATAATAATGAAGCAGCGCCTTGTTTATACCTGCTTCATCTGCAATTTCCTGCATTCTGGCGCCGTCCAGTCCTTTTCGGATAAAGACTTTCTTAGCAGCCTCAAGAATTTCATGTTCTGTGTTATGATCAGCCTCACTCATTGGTTTAAATATTTAGTTTAACCATATGGTTAAACCAGTTGGCAAATATACATTCTTTTTAATACGAAATCCTAATATTATTTTAACTATTTCACAAATTAATGGTTAACATATTGTTAAATCAATTTGTAATTATTTAACAGTATGTATTAGGTGGAGATAATCAAACAAACACTTAATTTTGCATCGATCTATTTGGTATGCTTTTTGACACTGAGGTATTAGAAAGCGTAGATCTTGTTTTTTTCTTTTCTATTATCAATTTTATGAGAGCTGATTTTAGTAAACAAACCCTGTCATCCTTTACATTTTAATTTGATTTCAGAATGAGAAATATATTTCTGACGATTCTTTTTATGCTGCTTGGAATTTCTCTTCTTCCTGCACAAAAACTTAGAACGATAAAAAATGATACCTTCGACCGAGGGGAAGCGCTAAAGTACAAGGTCTACTATCACTCTGCCATAACCGGTAATGTTACTGCCGGATATGGTACAATAACGGTTACTGACAATAATCGAAAATTTAATGGCCGTGATACCTATCATATCGTTGCTACCGGAAGGTCGACAAAGTTCTTCGATTGGTTTTTTAAAGTAAACGATACCTTTGAGAGCTATATTGATGAAAAAGCAATGATTCCCTGGCTCTTTATCCGGAGAACACGTGAAGGCGGCTACAAAAAGGATGATGACGTTTCTTTCTACCATTTGAGTGGTACCGCTTCTAGTAGAAAAGCCATTGTCCATATCCCTGTCAATGTACAAGATGTGATCTCCTCATTCTATTTTGCCCGAACCTTAAATCAGGAGACGATTAAACCGGGTGATATTATTAATCTTCCCTTTCTGTTAGACGATTCTGTATACTATTCCAAAGTTAAGTTCTTTGGTCGCGAAACGATTAAGACCTCAATAGGTCGTATAAAATGCCTGAAATTAAAGCCTATGATGGTTAAAGGCGGAACATTTAAAGATGACTATCCTATGACCCTATGGGTTTCGGATGATGCAAACAAAATCCCTATTCTTGCCGAATCTGCAGTTATAGTGGGTGCCGTTAAGCTCGAATTAATAGGATACTCCGGGTTATTAAATCCTTTTTCAGCAAAAGAGTAAAACATTTCTCCTCCTGATCATGTTTTGATGAATGCTTTTACTGCTTATCTTTGATAAGTACAAAGATGTAACTCATGATAAACCAAATCACTTTCATTCTACTGTTTTGCTTATCGATTGCCGTATTTTCATTCAGCATATATAGACTTTATCGTTTCTATCTTCTCACTAAACCAGTTCCTTACCATAATTGGAATAGCCGTATTGCCACTTTACTAAAAGTTGGGTTTGGCCAAAGCAAACTATTTCGTCTTCGTATTGCCGGTTTACTTCATGCCCTCTTGTTTTGGGGATTTCTGGTTATTTCATTAGGAACACTCGAAATGATTGTTGATGGGTTTACCAATAGCCATCAGAGCTTTCAACGTTTTGGCATTATCGACGATATCGTCAATGTCTCAATACTGATAATGGGAGGTGTTGTTCTTCTTGTAGCTGTTCTGTTTCTCTTTAGGCGGCTCATTATGCACATTCCACGCTTTAATGCCCCCGAATTAAAACGGAAGGGAAAACGCGAAGCCATCTTAATTTTAAGCCTCATCATTCTTTTGATGATCACGCTCTTTTTTATCACCAGCTCTGCTTTCGCATGGTGGTGCCACATCATCCTCATATTCGTATTCCTCAATTTACTTCCTTATTCAAAACATCTTCATATCATCACTGCAGCCCCTAACCTGTTGCTGGCTGATCTTGAAGCTCCTTCGAAGATGAAGCATATGAAGAATATTGAACACGAGGTCATGGCAATGCTATATCCCGAGCAGATTACAGAAGCAAATACAACCACCCCTGAACGATTTGGTGTTAAGGATGTTGAAGACCTAACCCGCAAGCACTACCTGGATGCTTTATCGTGTACCCAGTGTGGCAGATGTACCGATGCATGTCCTGCCAATAGGACAGGTCACAAATTGTCACCCCGCAAAATTGTTATGGATGTAAGGGAGCGTATGAATGAAAAAGGACCAATCCTTCTTAAGAATGGCTTAGATGCCGACGATCATAAATCACTATTACGTAATTATATCTCTGAAGAAGAGCTTTGGGCCTGTACCACCTGTGGCGCCTGTGTCCAGGAGTGTCCTGTAATGATAAGCCCATTGGCTATTATTCTTGAGATGCGCAGATATCTGGTGATGGAAGAGGGCACTGCTCCGGCTGGTATAACGGCAGCTTTTGCCAATATCGAAAACAATGGATCACCCTGGCAAATATCATCCGATCAACGTACCAGTTGGATTAAATAGTCCACCAATACTTTCCAAATTTATAAGTGTCTACATTAAAACCAATGACAATGCAACCCATATCAATATATGCTGATCTCTCGCATGATCAATATCCTGAATATCTATTCTGGGTTGGATGTGCCGGAGCTGTCGATCTCAGATATCAGAAGGTAATCCGTGCTTTTGTAAAGATCCTTCAACATTGTTCTATCGACTTTGGCGTTCTGGGAGAAGAGGAGAGCTGTAATGGAGATCCGGCCCGACGTGCAGGCAACGAAATGCTTTTCCAGATGCAAGCGCTACAGGTCATCGAAACCTTTAATCGATACAACATAAAACAGATCATAACCTGTTGTCCACACTGTTTTAATACCTTCAAAAACGAGTATCCCGATTTGGGAGGCAACTATGAAGTAGTAAGTCATGTTGAGTTCATTGCGCAATTAATCGATCAGGGTAAGCTCATTGTCGACCAATCCGTATTCAAGGATAAGGTGGTTACCTATCACGATCCATGTTATCTGGGTCGGGGAAATGGTATTTATGATGCTCCCCGAAAAGCATTGGATGCGCTGGGCATAAAGCGGGTTGAGCTGAAAGAAAACCGAAGTAAATCATTGTGTTGTGGAGCAGGTGGAGCACAACTCTTTAAGGAAAACGATCCCGGCACTACAGAAATCAATCTTCAAAGAACCGAACAGGTTTTCGAGAGTGGAGCCAGTATTGTAGCCACTGCCTGCCCCTTCTGTATGCTGATGTTGACTGACGGACTTCAAACCAAACAGGCCAACAGCGAAACGGCTACCGTTGGAAACAAAGACATCGCTGAATTAATTGCGGCTGCACTTTAATTTAAATGATAGCATCATCGCGATTCTATTGAAGCAGTAAAATTGTAATTTTGTGTTATGGTTTCAAATTACATCGTTATCGTTGCCGGTGGTTCCGGAAAAAGAATGGACGCCACAGTTCCTAAACAGTTTTTATTACTGAATGGGCGTCCTATCCTGATGCATACCTGTGAACGCTTTTATCAATACGATCACACCCTCTCCTTTGTTATCGTTTTACCTTCCGAACATATTGAAACATGGAATGCCCTCTGTAAAGAGTATGCGTTTTCGATACCGCATAAAACAATAGCAGGTGGTGTCGAGAGATTTTATTCCGTAAAAAACGCATTAGACCTCATTCAGAGACATCAAAATAGCCAGAACGCACTTGTTGCCATTCATGACGGCGTCCGTCCGTTAGTAAGCTTAGAAACCATCCGCAAGGCCTTTGTTGTTGCCGAAGAGAAAGGGAATGCCATTCCGGTCATTGCTGTGATTGATTCTGTTCGAAAAGTTGAAGCGTATGGCTCCTCTATTGTCGACCGCACTCAACTCCGGTTGATACAAACCCCACAAGTCTTTAAACTATCGCTGATCACTAAAGCATATCAGCAACCCTTCTCTGAAAGTTTTACAGATGATGCCTCCGTATTGGAAACCATGGGAGAGACCATTATTTTAACCGAAGGGAATGAAGAGAACATCAAAATAACCAGACCTATTGATCTAGTGATAGCGGAGAGCCTGCTAAAAAGCACGGATTCAATAAAATATCAGACCCCATCGCAACAGAAAAGCTAAATATTAACCCTCACAAATCCATTTTCCTATTTACAAAAATGAATTTATTTCTATTCCCAAAAAAAAAAGCTGACCAAGCTTGAGGTTGATCAGCTCTGGACCACCACCTTTAATAAACGTCGATCACTTTCACGTTACCACCTATCAAAGGCATGTAATCCTTAGCATTGGTACAAGTATAGAATTCCACACCCATGCACTGAATGATCGTGCAGGCATCGTCTATGATCGTCCCAACCGGAAACTCAGCCTTGAGTTCAGCAGTAAGTGCCACATCAATCTTGGTGTACTCAGAATATTTAAACGCACTCTTTGCATTGAAACCACTAGAGGCTTCGTAGCAACGCGTCAAATCAGAGTACTCATAATCACTGATTGTGCTGATGTGATTTAAAATACGGAAGTGAGTAGCCCCTTTGGGTATCAGGATAGGTCTGATCAAAAGATCCGTCACAGTCAGGGTAGCATCAATTTTGCCAACCGGGTGAGTGGCGACATAGAATTTCTCAAAACAGTCAGCCACACTTTGAAGTTTATTGAGAATTAACTTCCCGATGATGGTGTGAGATTCAGAGAAGAATATCCCTCTTTTTCCTTTGGTCCCTTCAACATCGTGATTATTCACCTCTTTCACCATCTTCATCAACCTTGCGGTTAAGTGCCTATCCGACTGTTCGAGCAACAGGTTCAGAAATCCCAGGCGAAGCGCTTTCACAGCCACGCCGCAACCGCCAAACTCGACCATATTCTCACGCGTACGGACGAAGGCTGGGTTGTTCATAATCAAGTCACGGTTTGCTCCACCTTTTTCACCAGCGTAGGTGTTACCATCATGGAGG
>JAHEYR010000157.1 GCA_023251485.1 Bacteroidales bacterium | reverse complement strand
GTAAACGAGGAGATCGTAAACACAACCGTACAGGGACTAAAAGCCATCGAAGAGCAAGGCGAAGGACTCATGAATTTCGTGAATAGCTACCGCCGCTTAACCAAGATTCCGAATCCTGTTTTGCGGTTATTCTCTATCACCGAGTGGATTGAACAACTTAAAATACTGTTTACCGAAAAGATAGTAACCAACCAAATTCTGTTTGAAATAGATATTGAATCCCATCTTCAATTCATTACAGCAGATAAGAATCTCATTAACCAGGTTATCGTTAATCTGGTGAATAACGCCATCGACTCATTGCTTCAGATAGAAACAGACCGAAAACTTAAACTCTCTATTTCCAAAAATAAAGGCAACCGCATCATCATAAAGGTCTCAAACAACGGGCCACTGATCCCTGTGGAGCTGCAAGAGAAGATCTTCATCCCTTTCTTCACCACCAAAGAGAACGGATCAGGCATCGGACTTAGTCTCTCCCGACAGATTTTGAAACAGCATAAAGGATCTATCAATGTCGTTTCGAATCCAACCGATGGCACAATCTTTACATTAGAGTTATAATTTCATCTCTACACATTTCTTTATTAAAAGAGAGACACTATATTTGTAGCGCAAACGAATGCACACAACATTATCAGCCAATGCAAAAAATTTTACTTCTTGTTTTTTTACTCTCCGTGCCATTTTTTACCACTATGGCTCAAGCTCCACTCCAGTGGAATCAGATCGCAGCAGGAGTCTGGTCTGCAAAAGCCGGCACCCCTGATAAAGTGAACTTCTACACCGTAACAGGCGTCCATCCTAAAACAGAACGATTAAGTTCGATGGCAAGCGTTGAATTTCCACTCCCAAAAGATGAGATATCAGCCGTTATACGCGACGGGAAGACCTATCTCCGTTTTCCACTCACCAAAGATGAAAAGATTTTCGGTCTGGGTTTAAATTTCAAGACCGTAGAACAAAGAGGTCGTATACTACGACTCCATGTAGACCATTATGGCGGGCAAGATAACGGCCGTACCCATGCTCCGGTACCATTTTATGTCTCGTCCAAAGGCTATGGTGTTTTGATTAATGCGGCCCGTTATATCGACGTTTGGGTAGGTACAGCTGTTCGGAAAGATAGTAAAAACCCTCCTGTAGCCCGCGATCGTAATACAGATAAGAAATGGAGTTCTGCCCCCTATTCAGATAACATAGAAATGCTGGTACCTGCCGAAGGAACTGAAATCATTGTTTTTGGTGGCCCCAGTATGCTTGATGCAGTGCGCAGATACAATCTCTATAATGGTGGAGGATGTCTACCTCCCAAATGGGGATTGGGATTCTGGCATCGTACCCCAACACGCTATACCGACAAGCAAGTTGCAGAAGAAGTTCACCAATATGAACAACATAAATTTCCTTTAACCGTAATCGGTCTCGAACCAGGATGGCAGAGCAAATCCTACCCTTGCACTTATGAATGGGATAAAAGCCGTTTCCCAAATCCCGAAGGATTTCTTACAGATATGAAGCAGAAAGGAATCAATATCAACCTTTGGTTTAATCCTTATGTTTCACCAGATGGAGAACTCTATGATAAAATCCTTCCCTATACAGCCACACACACCGTTTGGTGTGGCGTTGTTCCTGATTATGCAATGGCCGAAACCAATAAAATTATTGGCGATCACTTCATGAAACACACCATCAGCAAGGGTGTAAGTGGATTTAAAATGGATGAGAATGACGGATACGATAACTGGTTATGGCCTGATGTAACGCTCTTTCCATCTGGTGTATCGGCAGAACAGATGCGCTCGCTTTATGCTATGATGATGCAAAAAATGACCACCGATCTCTATCACAAACAAAATACCCGTACTTACGGATTGGTGCGTGGATCTAATGCAGGTGCATCTTCCTTTCCCTATGTAATTTATAACGACTATTACAATCACCCCGACTTCATCACTGCCCTGATTAACAGCTCATTTATTGGCGTGCTCTGGACTCCTGAGGTACGTAGTTCTAAAACGGCTGAGGAGTGGTTGCGCAGAATACAAACTGTTTGTTTCTCTCCTATTGCAATGATCGATGCCTGGTCAGATGGCACCAAACCATGGAGCTTCCCTGAAGTCGAGAAGCAGGTACAAGAGATGGCGAACCTCCGCATGCAGCTCATTCCCTATCTGTATACCAGCTATGCCGATTATGCTTTCGACGGAACACCTCCCGCCAGGGCCATGAACCTTGAAGAGGGATTTACCCCTCAAAACATCATCATAGAAGGACAACTCAGCTCAACAGAGAACCCATACGCCACGGCACTGAAGAGAGAGGTGAAAGACCAGTTCATGGTTGGAGAATCGATGTTGGTTGCACCTTTATTTACCGGACAGCAAACCAGAAAGGTCATCTTACCACAGGGCAAATGGTATGATTTTTACACCGGCAAGTTTGCAGGTGAAGGTGAAGTGATCACAGTAACACCGGGACTCGATATTATTCCTGTCTATGTAAAAGATGGTGGTATCATTCCGATGATGCCGGCTGTCACTAAAATAAGCACTGAAAAGTTACCTGTTGAAATTAGAGTTTATGGACAGAAAGAGTCGTCGTATAATCTCTACGACGATGATGGCGTCAGCTTCGACTACGAGAATGGCAAGTTTGTACGTGTAGTGCTAAAGGTTTCGAAAGACAAATCTGGAAAGCTAAAAGGCGCTGTTTCTATTCCAAAGGGAGCGTCGCTATGGTCATATAACGAGTTTAAATGGAACTTCATGACAAAATAATATTCAACCGCTTAAACAAATTCAAATGAAAATTCAGCATCAATCGACATCAGTTTGGACTATAATAAAAAGTGCAATCGTTTGTATTGGACTTTTTTTAAATCAAAACCTATCTGCCTTCAATCATCCCGGAGGAATGCACCCAAAGGCTCAGATAGATTTCGTAAAGCACCAAATCAAACTAAAGAACGCGCCCTACTATACCGCTTTCAACGACTTAATAAAAGCTACAGACTCCGCTTTTATCAAAGAACATCATGCAATAGCCGACTTCAGTGTCCCCGGATATTATGTTAAACCAGCTGAGCATCGCAGAAACTCGTTAGGATTTCAAACAGATGCCTTCAATGCATACGCCTGTGCACTGGCATGGCAACTTACCGGGGAGAAGAGATATGCGAATCGAGCATTATATTTCATGAATGCCTGGGGATCTATCAATAAAAAATATTCAGAAAGCGATGGTCCATTGGTGACCAGTTATTCCGGAACAGCAATGATCATAGCAGCCGAGCTGATGCGTGATTACAAAGGATGGAAAAAAGACGACAAACAACTTTTCGCACAATGGATTATTAACGTTTATCAAAAGGCAAGCAATGAAATCCGTTATCGTAAAAATAACTGGGCTGACTGGGGGCGCCTGGGATCTACGCTGTCTGCCTATTATCTGGATGATGAGAAAGAGATGGCCGAAAATATCAGACTCGTCAAGTCCGACCTCTTTGATAAAATAGCCGATGATGGGCACATGCCGGAAGAGACCCGCCGTGGAGCTAATGGCATTTGGTATACCTACTTCTCGTTAGCACCCATCACAGCAACATCTTGGGTGATCTATAATACTACGGGAGAAAATATTTTCGCCATGCAAAAAGACAAACGTTCTATCAAGGCAGCGTTAGATTATCTGTTGTATTATAATCAACATCCTAAAGAGTGGAAATGGTTTGAAAATCCCGCACAGGGAGTACCCGGCACAAGCTTCCCTGTAAGTGCATTCTGGCCAGCCAATCTAATAGAGGCTATGACCGGTATTTACAATGACCCTGAATACCTCAAGTATGTTGCACCCCATCGCCCACTCAATTATACGAAGCACCATTTTGCCTGGACATTTCCTACTTTAATGCCACTTTCATTACACGGATATCAAAATAGATAAGAGATTATTAAGTAAGTTTGTGATGCTATTCATTTATAGTATTAATCTGACATATAATTTTGAATATGACTACCATTAAAAACGCATTAATCAGCTTTCTTGTTGTAACAAGTTTGATTTCGACAGCATTCTCGCAAAAGAGTAAGTCGGTCGTGCAGACAAAGTCCGAAGTAAACAAACTACCATTAACCTCATTTGTCGACCCTATAATTGGTTCGGGAGGTCATGGGCATGTATTTGTAGGTGCCAGTGTTCCTTTTGGTGCTGTACAGCTAGGACCCAATAACATCCCTAAGGGCTGGGACTGGTGTTCCGGCTATCATTATTCCGATAGCATCATGATTGGCTTCTCTCATAACCATCTAAGCGGAACGGGTGGAAGTGGACTTGGTGATGTATTAATCATGCCCTATACAGGAAGCATTAAAACAGACAAAGGAACACAACTGAATCCGGAGTTGGGTTATGCTTCACACTATTCACACAAACACGAAAAGGTTAGGCCAGGGTATTATTCAGTCAGACTTGATGACTACAATATTGATGCCGAACTCACTGCATCCGAAAGAGTGGGATTTCACCAGTATCATTTTAATGGCTCCAAAGAAGCACATGTCATTATTGATTTGAAAGAAGGGATCGATGATGAGGCAACCGATACATATATTGAGCAAACAGATGATTATACACTGAAAGGCTATCGCATGTCGAAAGGATGGGCTAATGACGAGCGTTTGTATTTTGCCATCCGCTTTTCAGAACCCGTTAAGCATTTTAGCGTTTATGATGAAAAGACATTACTGAGTGGGAAGAGTGGCAAAAGCAAAGCCATCAAGGGGTTAATCAGTTTTGACACCCCTCCGGCTACGTTACAGCTGAAAGTTGGTATTTCACCAGTCAGCTCAGAGAATGCCCTTGCCAACATAACAGCTGAAATCCCTGATTGGAACTTCCAGAAAGTTGTCGATGCCGCTGATGAGAAATGGAACAAGGAATTAAATAAGATTCAGGTTCAAACAAAAAATGAAACCGATAAGAAAATATTCTATACCGCCTTGTATCATACCATGATCGATCCTTCATTGTTTAATGATCATAATGGTGACTACCGGGGAACGGATAAAAAAGTATATCCTAAAGCATCCTTTAATAATTATACAGTATTTTCTTTATGGGATACCTACAGGGCTATCCATCCCCTATACACCATCATGCAACCAGAGCGAGTCAATGATATGATTAATTCTATGCTCGCCATCTATCAACAACAGGGCTTTATCCCTATCTGGCATCTGCAAGGTTGTGAAACTTATTGTATGCCTGGCATGAGCGGCGTACAGGTAGTCGCCGAAGCATATCTGAAAGGGTTCAAAGGATTTGATCCTGCTTTGGCTTTCGAGGCAGTAAAAGGAACGATGACAAAGGACCAGCTTGGTTTGAAATATGCGAAGAACTTACAATATATTCCTTCTGATAAAGTTCCCGAATCTGTAGCCAAGGCAATGGAATATTCTATCAGCGACGGCAGTGTATCGCTCATGGCAAAGAAAATGGGCAAGACCGAAGATGCAGCTTATTATCTGAACCGGTCACATAACTACCGGCTTTATTTTGATTCTGCCACAAAGTTCTTCCGTGGAAAGAGAGCAGATGGCACATGGAACCCCGTGTTTAATCCGGTGAAATCATCACATCCATGGATTGACGATTTGAGTGAAGGCAACCATTGGCAGTATACATGGCTGGTACCACAGGATGTCGAAGGATTGGTTCATCTTTTAGGTGGCGATAAGGCCTTCCAGATCAAGCTGGATTCATTATTTACGATCAAGGCCGAATACGATCCAAAAGCTCCGCCTGATATCGCAGGACTCATTGGACAATATGCACATGGAAATGAACCCGGACATCATACGACATATCTCTATAGCTACGTAGGTCAACAATGGAAAACAGCCGAAAAAGTACGTTATATTCTCAATGAAATGTATCATGCCGATCCTGATGGCGTAAGCGGAAATGAAGACTGTGGACAGATGAGCGCCTGGTATGTTTTCTCTTCACTTGGCTTCTATCCTGTTTTCCCTGCAAATGGTGCTTATGTTTTCGGAAGTCCATTATTCGATAAGGCATCGATTCAGGTACCCGGAGGCAAAACATTTACGGTAGAATCCGTGAATAACAGCGCTGAAAACATTTATATACAACGCGTTGAACTGAATGGTAAAAAACACGACCGCAGCTATATTTTTCATGATGATATCATCAAAGGCGGGACGTTGAAAATGTACATGGGTAGTAAACCTAATGTTCTTTTTGGGAGTCAAGCCAGCAACCGACCTAAGTCGATATACTAAGAATCCTTTATTAGATGAGGCTGTCTAAAAAGGCAGCCTCATCTAAATAGAATAAATTAACACAAAGAAGCTAATTTTTATTTTAGATAAACATGCAAGAGAAAAAATAATACTTTTGTAGTGTATAATAAAAATTTATGCAAAAAAGATCTTTTAACTCATTATTGAAGAGTGTCTAAGAGGTAGTCAGTAGTTTACTGGCTATCTATCCCTTCCCTGAAAATTATTCGGGCTGTTTCTCTATTATCCATAATCCATTATGTAATCCCATCCATATTTATATGGAAAGGAAAGCTATTCGAATTCTTCAGTACCCTGAAAGATACTGGATTTTGTATTAAACAACAATATAAATTCGGATTGAAATGAGGATTAGAATAATAGAAAAAAATAAAAAGGTACAACACACATTGCGTTTAATACATAACAAACATTCAAAATGAAATTAGAAGATTTAGGATATAATGATAAACTTGAAGATTTCAGGCTTGAACAAAACCTGGAAAGTTTTGAGATAGGAAGAGTTATCACAGAACACAAAGGGCGCTATATTGTCAAAACACTTAATGGTGAATCTGAAGCAGAGATAACAGGTAATATGCATTTTACTGCAAGAAACCGTGAAGACTTTCCTGCAGTTGGAGACTGGGTTGCACTGACAACTTATGCTTCTGATTTTGCAATAATTCATAAAATATTACCGCGATTCTCCATCATTAAAAGGCAGGCAGTTGGTCAATTTGGAGAGATCCAGATCATTGCAACGAATATTGACTATGCCTTTTTAGTTCAGGCTGTTGATAGGGACTTTAATATCAATAGGCTCGAAAGATACCTGACCATTTGTAATTCATCTAAAGTCAAGCCGATAATTGTTCTTAGTAAAACTGATTTAATAGCAGAGTCAAGACTCAATGAAATCTTGGAGAGTATAAATGCAAGGATTAAAGATATTCCAGTGATTTCAATAAGTAACGAGACACAAAGAGGATATGAAGCAATAAAATCTGTTATTAAACATGGAAAAACATATTGTATGCTTGG
>JAHEYR010000156.1 GCA_023251485.1 Bacteroidales bacterium | reverse complement strand
CAACTCTACAGGACGACTCTTTACCTTTAGATTTAAGGCTTTCAAGCGCTCTTGCAGTAAGATATTAAAGATGTATGCCTTACTAACGTTGCCTAATTCAGGATGACCATGTTCGTCAAATGTGAAGTGAATGTTACTGGAAAGAATTTCAGCATCATGCATAAAGTGGAAAACACCTTCCGAAACGATTGCAGCTCCGTATTTAATACCTAATATTTTACGTTTTAAAATAGAGGAGATGATCAACCGGATAATCCGATCGAAAGTCGGTTTCGTTTTATTAAACATCTCGGGGATGATAATCATAGGATAGTGACAGGAAGCACCAATACCAAAGGCAAGGTGGCCGGCTTCGCGACCCATTGTAGAAACGATAAACCAGTTACCCGAAGTACGGGCATCTTCGTAAACAGTTGTGGCTAAACGAACCCCTTCCTGTTTAGCGCTTTCGTAACCAAATGTAACCAACCCTTCGGGCAATGGTAAGTCGTTGTCGATGGTCTTGGGAACATGAATATTTTGGATCGGAACATTATTTTCATTCAAATACTTGGCAATCCGGTTGGCTGTTGAAGCCGTGTCGTCTCCACCAATTGTTACCAACAATTTTACATCATGTTTGGTAAAGAAATCAGTATTAAACTCAGAGTCTTTGGGCTTGTAACGGCTCATAGTCAAAACTGAACCGCCCTGGTTGTGGATACGGTCGGCCATATCAAAAGTAAAATCAACCAGTCGCTGTTCACCTGAGAACAGATAATGATAACCACCATGTAAACCTATTACACGGTAATCGTCTTCAATAAAAACCTTTGATAATGAAGAAATCACCGAGTTTATTCCGGGAGCAGGTCCCCCCCCGCAGAGGATAACAATTGAACCTTTCATGATCAGTATTTTAGTGTTTTAAATAAGTTATTCGCAACTATCTGCGATAGTGTAAACTTAGGCATTAATTCTATTGCCTGCATCGTTTTCTCCAAATTTTTTATCACTTTTTCGCAGGCATACTCATCAGTCTGCCAACGGGGTAAAGGTTTAGCTGATGATCCCAATATGGCGTTTTGCTATAGAACCAATTAATAATTGCTTCGGGGTCGTTTGCAAAGCGTTTATCGGTAGCCCGCTTCTGCTCGAACTCCTGCTTTAAAAGGGTATCTTTGGACAACATCTCGCGGGCCATCCGCTCCATCACATAACTCTCGGTATACTCCTTTTGCTCCATCACGGTGTTAAAGAAACCCCATGATGCCAGTGATCCATCAGCCAATGGCTCAAGTAAATAGGCAGCAATACGTGCCCGCGGTTGGTTTGTAGGAACGATGATAGATCCGGCTTCATATTCGTGTTTTGTGGTGAGGGTATCCAACCCAAACTGAGCAATGAAACGACCTTCAAAACTTACCGGCCGGAACTTCACACTGGAAAAGCGATAGGTATTCGCTGTAAACGAGGCAGGCTTATCCAAAACAATATATTTCAAGCCATGTAGTTGAATCCGCTTGATGATTTCGCTCCATTCAACCGGAATAATATACGCTGCCGGCAATTGCACCATTGCGACCGGTTCGGCCTTTGTGAAGTAAGGAATCTGCATAGTCAAAGGCTTTTCAGGATGATAGACAAACCACTCGCCCCCTGTCAGATCGCTCTTCACGCCTTCGTATTCAACCCCTTTAAAGCTGGTCATCACACTATCTTTATAGGAGGTCTTAAATTTGACAGGATATGGTGTCTTTCTGAAATCATCACTGGCGGTATAATCATCTGCCTTTTTCACAACCTGAAGAAACCGTTGATGATCTTTGTTTAACAACTCCATCGTATGCTGAATCGTTTTGTAGGTCGCCGCTACCCTGATCGGATAAGCCTTCAACATATGCGTTTCAATCAATAAAGCCGGACGATTTCGAACAGCAAAATAACCGGTTGACAACATGGGTGGTGATGGCGTCAGATAAAGTCCACTCCGGGGATCATGCCAATTTCTAAATTGCACATAGGGGAAGGCCGGTACGGTGTCATTATCTAGTAATTTCAAAATCCCTTTTTCATAGTAATCGCGGGTCCAATCGGTTAAACCGGATTCCATATTTCCACCTAACTCAAGCGAGTAGGTAATTTTATACTGGTAATCGGCTCCATCCGTGACATGCGTATCGATAAAGAAATCGGGATTCCATTTATTCAGATTCTTAAGCCATGCCTGCATCTCTGGGGCATCGGCTTTTAAATAGTCACGATTCAGATTTAAGTTCTGCGCTGTTGTCCGCCATCCCATCTCCGTAGGGCCATTCTGATTAATCCGGTTATAGGGGCCAAAACGTTCGTGCCCGTCGGTGTTGAAAATGGGAATAAACAACAAGGTAACATGATCGAGCAGTTCTTTGTGAATTCCTTTAACAAGCATATCGCGTAGCAAAAGCTGCATGGCATCTTTCCCGTCAGGCTCGCCGGCATGAATACAAGCCTGAATCATCAACACCACATTCCCTGAACGATGAACTGCTTCAGGAGTGAAGTTTCGGTTTTTATCGATAATGAGCAGCTGTATATCACGACCTTGTGCACTTTTACCAATACTTTCCATCTTCACTAATGGCGAAAATGTTGCTAACTGCCGACAATACGCCATCGTCTCAGCATAACGTGGGGTTGATTTACCGCCCGACTTTTCGTACGGAGTAAGTTTTATATCCTGTGCAAAGCTATTTATCCAGCAGAGCGAGCCTATTAGCAAAATAGAAAAGAAACGAAGTGTCATCAGAAGGACTTTAAAATAAAGGTGAAAAATTGAAAGAAAATTGTATCAAATATATAACTTCCTCAAAATGCAGACCCGATTAATCTTCTTTTTTTTTACATTTGCTAAACTCCTCTATAACGACAGGAGATAGAAAGATTTTGTATGAAGCTGAAATTGACGATTATTCTGGTTTTATTCACCCTGGGATTTATCCAGACCAAGGCTCAGCAACCCCTATTCAGACAATTTTCAACCGAACAAGGGCTCCCCTGCTCGGAGACCTATGCTATATTTCAGGACTCTAAAGGCTTTATTTGGATCGGAAGCAATTTTGGCGTTTCAAAGTTTGATGGATACACTTTTAAGAACTACGATCTACAAGATGGACTTGCAGAAATGACCATATTTGATATTACAGAAGACTCAAAAGGTCGCATCTGGTTTATCGGATTTAATAATAAAATATCTTATTACGAAAACGGGACGATAAAACAATATCGTTTTAACAATGCTATTCAGCATCTTACACTAGGACATCGGCTCTGTACAAAGAACTCATTTCATGTCGACGCGGATGATAATGTTTATGTTTCATTCCGTTATTTAGGACTCACAAAAATCACCCCGAAAGGGATCGTGACACGTGTTGATAAAATCCGCGACAATATAGCATCCATCATTCAAGTCGATCATCGATTATTGACGGCTCAACACGGCGGTGTATTTAACAAGCTTGATTTCAGGACTAAAGCCTTCAGGACATCGATTGTAAATAAGTTGATGGAACCAGCACTTAACAGGTCGGTCATGGCAGTTTTTTCTTCTGATAAACAAAGCATCTTTGTGGCTTGTGATAGTTATTTGATCAGAGTCTATAAAGACGGCCATTATGAAACCCGTAAAATGGACAGCCCAATCATCTGGCTATCAAAAGATAGTAGCAATCTACTCTGGGTGTGTTCATTAAATGCGGGTGCAGTAGCAATCAATGAAAACAACTTTCAGGGAGCTATTCTATATAGTTATCTGAATAAAGAATCGATATCCTCCATGATACAAGACAAAGAGGGAGGATTTTGGTTTAGTACGCTGGATAATGGCATTTATTATCTTTCTTCGCATTTCACAAGCAGCGTAGGACTAAAAAACGGCTTGGAAAATGAAAACGTTTCTTGTATTGAATCGAGTGATGACGCTATATTCGCAGGAACAGGCGGTGGATATCTCTCCATCATCAAAAGCACAAGCATCAAGAATATCCTTGTAGGGACAAAACATCCTACCGAAATCACCTGTCTGCTTTATGACCAGGATTTGAAACAATTATATCTTTCGGCAAGTTCCGAACAATTTATCTATAAAGAGAACCGATTTACTCCTTTGATTGATTTTACTCATCCACAAAACAAACAATATCTGGGCAAGATCTTAGTCACAAAAGTGATGACAAAAGCCTCAAAGACAACAATGTGGATAGGTACAACATCTGGATTCGCCCTCATCGATGTGAAGAAGAGAGATATTATTTATTATTCAAATAGTGCTATCAAAATCGGATTTCGTGTCACAGCAATCTATCTTTATCCCGATGGATCGTTATTAATTGGATCTTCTGATGGACTCTGGCATTTTAAAGATGGGAAGCTTAAGAGAGCGACCGACCTGTTTCCGGAACTCAACGATAGGATAATATGCATTACTGGAAGTAAATCGGGCGATATTGTAGCCGTTGCCACAAAAGGATCGGGGGTATATATAAAAGCCGGAGGCCTCATCACTCATCTAACCCGTAAAGAAGGATTGTTAACCAATTCTCAACTTTCACTTTTCCTAAACAAAGATGAACTCTGGATGGGTAGTAATCAAGGGGTATCATGTGCTAAAATAAAAAGTCTAAAACCTTTCAAATACAATTTAAACAATTACACCAAAGATGATGGTTTAATATCAAATCAGGTATTCGATTTAACCTTTCATAAAAACAAGATTCTTGCGGCTACAAATAAAGGTGTCTCCATTATCGACAACGACAATTTCAGATTATTTAGAGGGAGGATCCCTTTGATCTTTACCCGAACCCGTCTGATGATGAAAGACACAATCTTACCTAAAGACTGCTCGTTGCCTAATAGCCTTAACTCCCTATCATTTAACTATGTGGCTATCACCTACCAATCGTTGGCTAAAATCCAATATCAATACAGATTGTTAGGGCTAGACGAGAAATGGATCACTACAAAAAGTACGGAAGTCGTTTTCCCGTTTTTACCTGCTAATGATTATGAGCTTCAGGTCAGAACGATTAACGATATAGGGGTTCAATCATCCGATATTATTAGTAAAAAGTTTACTATCCGACGTCCCTATTGGCAAACGTTGTGGTTTAACTTTTTGTTAATCGTATCTCTTCTTGGATTGGGTTATAATATTTACAGACGAAGAATAAAACGGATAGAAGTTGCCAACCTCACTCAACAAGAGATTAATCAATATCGACAACAGGCGCTAAGCAAGCAGATGAATCCTCACTTCCTGTTCAATTCACTCAATTCCATACAGTATTACATTGTAAAAAACGATAAAGTTTCTTCCAGTCGTTATCTTTCTAAGTTTGCGACTTTAATGCGGATGATTCTAAACAACTCACAACACCAGGCCATCTCCTTAAATGAAGAACTGAGTGCGTTGAAGCTTTATTTGGAATTGGAAGCTATGCGATTCAAGGAACATTTTGAATATACAATTGATATTGATCCTGTTATTGATCAGGTATCTACTTTCATTCCTCCGTTTATCATTCAGCCATTTATCGAAAACTCTATCTGGCATGGATTAATGAACCGTGAAGGGAAAGGGTTATTGCAGATAAAATTAGCCTATAAAGAAAATTCCATTAGCTGCATAGTAGAAGATAATGGCGTAGGACGAAAGAAATCGCAAGAAATTCAGGAGAGTAGTCATTTGGATCGACCATCAAGAGGAATAGCGATCACCGAAACGCGACTAAAGCTCTTTGATGTCAAAAAAATAACCACAAACCCCATCATTTACACCGACCTTTGTGATGAGAATGGGGAGGGATTGGGGACACGTGTCGAGATCATCATCCCTATCGTTGTATAAATAGAGATCACTTTGTCTCTACTGAAGCTACAGGTCTCAACACAGCCAATGCTGTTGAGATGGAGTTGATATTTTTGAAACTGATATTTAATCGTCCATTATTCTCGCGCATCTTGAAAGCAGAAGGATGCGACTGAAGATATTGAAGTACGGAAGTAAATGCGGCTGATTGATAATACGGTGAATCAGTATTCTGAATAAAGAATCCTAACATGGCACTTTGTTTGATGACCAACTTTTCCAATCCCATATCGCGTGCCAACCATCGTAAACGAAGTGCATTCATTAACTCAACCGCTTCATGTGGAACCGGCCCGAAACGGTCGATCAGACTCTCCTGAAACGTCATTAAATCCTGCTCGTTCTCTATGCTGTCGAGCTCTTTATATAAACTGAGTCGTTCTGTTGTACTACTTACATAGGCGTCAGGAAGCAACACCTCGAGGTCTGTCTCTATCTGACACTCTTTGACATATTTCTTCGCGATTTCATCAGCAAACACATCTTTAAAGTCGGTCTCTTTTATTTCTAGAATAGCCTCATCGAGAATCCGGTTGTACATCTCGAATCCAATCTCAGAGATAAACCCACTTTGCTCACCTCCCAGAATATTTCCGGCACCTCTGATATCTAAATCGCGCATGGCAATGTTAAATCCAGACCCCAGGTCTGAAAACTCTTCGATCGCTTTCAGTCGTTGACGTGCCTCATCCGTCAAGACACTCAACGGTGGAGCCAGCAGATAACAGAATGCCTTTTTATTGGTCCGCCCTACCCTGCCACGCAACTGATGCAGCTCGCTCAATCCATAATTCTGCGCATCGCTGATGATGATGGTATTTACATTGGGAATATCTAGTCCTGATTCAATGATGGTGGTAGCAACCAACACATCATACTCTCCCTCAATGAAATCGAGCATAATCTTCTCCAACTTATGTCCATCCATCTGTCCGTGTCCAATAGCAATACGGACATCAGGAAGCAATCGTTGAATAACACCGGTTATCTGCAAGATATTCTGAATACGGTTGTTTACAAAGAAAACCTGTCCTCCACGCGAAATCTCAAACAAGATAGCATCGCGAATAATCTGCTCACTAAAAGTGTGTACCTCAGTCTGTACAGGATACCGGTTTGGAGGAGCGGTGTTGATGATACTCAGATCGCGGGCCCCCATCATCGAGAACTGAAGGGTTCGTGGAATAGGTGTTGCTGTCAACGTCAGGGAGTCTACATTCGTCTTGAACGACTTCAGCTTCTCCTTGGCAGCAACACCGAATTTCTGCTCCTCATCAATGATTAACAATCCCAGATCTTTAAACTGAACATCCTGACTCAACAGACGATGGGTGCCAATGAGAATGTCTATCTTTCCCTCTTTCAACTTTTCCAGGGTCAGTTTCTGCTCTTTAGCACTCTTGAAACGATTTACATAATCGACCGTACAAGGAAACTCTTTTAAGCGGCTACGAAAAGTCTTGAAGTGTTGCAAGGCAAGAATGGTAGT
>JAHEYR010000155.1 GCA_023251485.1 Bacteroidales bacterium | reverse complement strand
TTCGGCTTTATTCAGCACTAAACTCTTTTTCACGGCATCAAAACTGAATGTACGTTTTAAGAAGGCTCCAGTCTTGTTTTGGTAGGTTGTCCCATCATCTTCATAATAGACAAACTTACCCCCCTTTTCATCATTAAACACATGTATTTCTAGTGTTTCGTCTGGTTTTTCTGTTGTGTTTTGTACAACGGATTGAATAGGGATAATGCTTCCCCCTTTCACGAAGACCGGAAGATGAGTTAAATCACTCGGCGCAACTGTTTCCTGTCCTCCCTCAAAAACCTTATCTGTATAGAGATCATACCATTTATTTCCTGCAGGAAGATAAACCTTTAAAAGGTCTTTCGAGCTTTCAACAGGAGCTATCAGGAATGAAGAGCCAAAGAGGTATTGATTTTGATATGCTGTATAGAATATTTTTTCGTCATTTGTATAATCAATCGCTAAAGAGCGTGCTACAGGTAATCCGGTTTGAGAAGCTTCAAAAAATGAAGAATAGATATAAGGCAACATACGATACCGGAACTGAATATAGCGACGGTTAATGGCCTCGGCTGATTCACCAAAAGCCCATGGCTCCGCACTTCTCGAATCGTAAGTAGCATGTGCTCTAAAGAAAGGACAAAAAGTTCCTAAGGAGATCCAACGATTAAACAAGGCTGGAGATTTGTCTCCAACAAACCCACCTACATCATAACCCGTAAAAGCTACACCCGATAATCCAAGACTATTTACTAAACGAACGCCAAGTAACATATTTTCTTCGTTTGCACCATTATCTCCGGTCCAGATTGAAGTATAGCGTTGAAGTCCGGCATATCCTGAACGGGTAATTACTAAAGGACGACGGCCATTCATTAATTTTTTTGTTCCTTCAAAAGTACTACGGGCCATCTGCATTCCATACATGTTTTTGATCTGCCTATAGTTAGCTTTCTGTCCATCATAATTAAACTGAATGTTTAAAGGTGTGGCTTGTCCCCATGAGGCAATTTCATTCATGTCGTTCCAAAAACCTTCTACGCCGGCATCTGTAAGTACTTTGAAATTTTCACCCCACCATTTTCTGGTATCTGGATTAGAGAAGTCAGGAAAATGACACCATCCCGGCCAGACCTGAGCCGTATAGTTTGTATTGTCAGGATATTTTATAAAAACATCTTTTTTCAAACCATCTTCATACGCATTATAACCCTTTTCAACTTTGACACCCGGGTCTATAATAGTGGCCAGATGAAATCCCATTTCATGCAGTTCATCCACCATCTCTTTTGGTTTCGAAAAGCGCTCTGGATTAAAAGTAAACACCTTATAAGCATCCATGTAATGAATATCCAGATAGATTACATCACAAGGGATCTTCTTGTCTCTGAATGTCTTTACAACATTCATTACCATCTTATCAGGGAAATAACTCCATCTACATTGTTGGTATCCTAGGCTCCAGAGTGGAGGCATCTCCATGCGACCGGTAAGGTCTGTATACGATTTAATAATTCCTGCAACACTAGCGTTTCCTATGAAGTAATAATTCATCTCACCGGCATCGGCTTCAAAAGAAGAGAAGCGGTTGTTAGAGGCACCGAAATTAAAACGCGACTTATAGCTATTATCAAAGAAGATTCCGTAAGTAAGTCCATGATGAATACCCATGTAAAAAGGAATCGTTGCATAGAGCGGATCGTCAACTGCTCTGTAATCCGGAAAATCACGATTCCAGTTTTCATAGGCAGAACCGCGTCTGTCAAGATTTCCGGTTTTCTCACCTAGTCCGATAAACTTTTCACCATCCTGAAGCTTTTTATAGGTGCTTATATTATCACCAATCCATTGTGTTCCCATGGCTTGATCATCTTCATTCAGAACACGTCCATCATGTGTGGTAAAAGTAAAACGTACCGGTTTTCTTGATATTTTCAGTATTATCGAATCTGTAGATACCGTAATATCATTACTGGTCTGCTTAACATCTATCTTGCACTGCGTAGGTGTTCCAACTACTGCATACGAAAAGTCTTTTGCAAAATCAGACTTCACAATACGGATGCGAAAAACCGATGGCGAATAGATCGTAACCTTTGCGTTACCATTGGTAGTAAAAAGATCAAGCGTAGCATCTTTTACCGAAACTTTTTTAAGATCACCCAGACTTGCAGGTGCTTGAGCTTGAACAAAATAGCCAAAAGAAATTGATAATAATATCAATGAGGCTAGAAATTTTTTCATAAAAAGTAATTTTTATTCTAACGAATGAGTTAGAGATTATTGTAATACTGGAACAAAAGTAAATAAATACTCTTTTCTATTTTCATTTAAGTCCGGGAGCCATTTTTTAAAATAGGAAGGGCTCCACAATATCCTAAAGCCTCACTAAACAAAACATACAAGCATATTTAATGATATTAAAAAATTATATATATTTGATGTGTAGTTTAATATTAGAATTATGAAAACAAATATCTTTTTAGTTTTATTTTTCCTATTTGGATTTTCTTTGATTCACATTCAAGGACAAACAACTGTTAATAAGGGAAAAAACAGGGTTGAAGTTATATTTACAAATAAACTTACATTTGATGATCTTGTTAAAATAAAGGCCGATCTTAAAGCAAAAAATATTACGATAGTTTATCAGAAGATCGAATTTGACAAAGAAAAACATCTTTCGGCCATAAACATTTCTGTTGATTGCAACGATGGATTCAAAGGAAGTGTTTCAAGTAAACCATTGACGAACGATAATAAGGTTAGATTCTGCCGGGATTTCTCAAAAAAAAGCAAAGAACCTTTTGCGATCGAAGCAATGTAAATTAGTATCTATTCGTCAATTATAAATCGTAATGAATGGACTCAAATAATGGTTTAGAGTGGCTTATGTCCTTAAAACAATATGCCTTGAATATCAGACATCATTTCTCGATTTTTATTTCCGTCCCCTTACGAATACCAGCTTCATTAAAAACATCAATTGTGAAATAATAGTGCCGATTACTATTCAGACTGCGAATGGTGAGTGTCTCTTTATCCAAAACCTGATAATTGTGATACAATTTATCTTTGGCCTCTCCATATCTGATATTGTAACCCATAGCCGAAGGATTCTTCTTCCATTCCAACTTTACTTCCCGTTTATCCAATTGATTCCGCGTGATTTTTAAATCATTAACCTTTTCAGGTAACGTTCCAACCCCTTTTCCAAATACACGCAAATCAGAAACAGCAAAGGTTCCGTCGGGCACATGATAATTCGTAACTCTTATATAGCGTGCCAGTAGTGGCTTTTCAAGCTGGATATAATCATGAGGGACATCCGTTTTGTTTAATTTTTTATCTGCAAATACCTTCCATGTTTTATTGTCATTCGAATATTCTAACAGATACTGATAGTACATGCTCTCTGAACGACCCAGTAGTTTGGTATTGTTTTCTGCAAAATTAAGCTGGATAGCATTGATCATCGATTGTTTTTGCAGATCCATACTGATCCATTCACCGTTATCTCCGGTTTGAGCACTCCAGTATGTTCTGATCTCTTCGTCCGCAGCAAAATTCTTTGGATGATCCATTAATTCCGATGAAACCTGAATGGGTTTATGATACGACAGTAACATCCATCCCGGGAACAACCCTTCAGGTCCGGAAATCTTTTTCTGAGGGATGGTAAATGGAAAATCACCAAATCCGGTGTAGGTATAAAGTTCTCCATCCTTATCGAAAAACATAGGGAACAATCCTAAACGACGTTCAAACATATGTTTTACAGAAATTGTCATCGTTGATATATGCCAGTAGTTTCCGTATTTATCCTGAAAAGTGCTGCTGTGACCTGCTCCGGCAATAAAACCTTCAGGTTTGGATGAGCAGGGATTATGCATTGCCACTTTAAATGGGCCTAATGGCTGATCGGAAACATAAACCCCATCGCAATAGCTTTTAAACTGAGTTCCGGGCGTTGCATATTGCAGATAGTATTTCCCATCATGCTTTGTCATCCACGCACCTTCAGTCCATGGGTTTTCAGGAGCATTATTATAATCACCCGGTTGTTCCCAACCGAAGACTGCTTTGTTGCTATTAAAACATTCAACTGGTTTTCCTATTGGGTTTAGTGTTTTCAGGTCAAGTTCAACTCCATATATTGGATTAACATTTGAACAGCCGTAATAAAAATAGAGTCGTCCATTATCATCCAGAAACAGATCGGGATCTGTCATGCCAATAGGAAAAGCACTATTGGCGACTTCCCATTTTCCTGATTTCGGATCTGATGTTTTATAGATCTTAACTGGGGCTCCCCCTGATGCCATGAAGTATAGGCTGTTTTTAATAACTACAACTGCCGGGGCATAATCTTCAAAAGGCAGATCCGATGAAGTAATAAAATCCCAATGGATCAGATCAGTTGAATGCCAGTACCCTCCCGACTTTGAGGCAAACAGAAAATATTCACCTTTAAATAGTATCATCGTTGGATCGGCAGCTTCACGTCGTGAAGGAGTATCCAAACAGAAACGATAACTAAGGTTCATCGGATTACAAATAGTTGTTTGCTTAGAATTCAATGTCTTTGTAACTGCTGTTTGGCAAAATGAAATAGCAGAGAATGCAAAAAATGCAATACACAAGAATAATTTCTTCATATTAATATCATTTCTAAGATTAAATATTATTCACCTGTTGGCACAAATGAGAGAAACTCATCTAAGGTAAATCGCAAATCTACTTCAAAACCTTTAGCTCCTCTTTTTACAGTGAGGCATTCCGTTTCCACCTCATGCTCCATAAAGATAGTCTGTTGTTGATCTACCACCTCATTTAAAAATTGCTCTTTCTCTTCAAGCGTAATTAATGGACGGGTGTCGTAGCTTGGAATGTATGGAACATGGAGCATGCCGGAGAGCGGCACCAAATCGGCTGCAAAAACCAATGTATTACCCGAATAATTAACGTAAATCACAATTTGTCCATCCGTATGCCCATTAAAAAAACGAACAGAAACTCCCGGAAACAGATCCCCTTCTTCCGTCAATAGTTTTAATTGACCAGATTCCTGAAGTGGAATTAGATTTTCTTTAAGAAAAGAAGCAGCCTCTTTTCTATTTGGGTTCATTGCCCAGTTCCACTGTTTCTCACTAACATAATAGGTCGCATTCTTAAAAGTCGTTGAGTACGAACCATCACTATTTCTTTTAGTACTACCTCCACAATGGTCAAAATGAAGGTGTGTATGAATCACGTCTGTGATATCATCGAATGAATATCCTACTTTCGCTAATGAACTTGCAAGCGTATCATCACCATTCAAATAATAATGGCTTAGAAATTTCTCACTTTGTTTTTCTCCAATTCCGGTATCTATCAGTACGCGATGATCTCCTGTGACGATCAATAACGATCGCATTGAAAGATTAATCAGGTTGTTCTCATCAGCCGGATGGTTCTTTTGCCAGATGGTCTTGGGGACTACACCAAACATAGCACCACCATCCAGTTTGAAATTTCCTGTTGGAATTGGAAATAGCTTCATAAAGAAATGACTTTAACGTTGTTGAAAAGCAAAGATAATGGTTTTTAAAACTCCTGATCACCCTTTCCTTAGCGTAAAACCAAACGTAGTTCCAATGCCGGGCCAGCTTCTTACACTGATCGTTTGCTCGTGTGCCTCGATAATATGTTTCACAATCGCTAAACCCAGACCGGTTCCTCCTTGTTCACGACTACGCCCTTTGTCCGTTCTATAAAACCGTTCAAAGATACGGCCCAGATCTTGCTGTGCTATTCCAACACCGTTATCGGCTATTTCAACCAGAATATTTTCGTCCATATCAAAGAAACTGATCTGAGTATTGGCATCACTCTGTCTGAAATTATATTTAATCGAATTTTCTATCAGATTAATAAATACCTGCCTGATTCTCTCTTTATCGGCTCTCACAAAGAGTGGTTTTTCCAATGCACCGGCTATGGTAATTTCTATGTTTTTTCGTTGTGATTTGATCTCTAAAAACTCAATGACATCACGTGCTAAGCTGATAATATCAAACTTAGTGGTATTCAATTTTAACTCACCTGACTCCAATTGCGAGATTGCCTCAAGGTCCTCAACGATAGCAATCATGCGATTGATGCTTTTTTCAGTTCGCAAAAGATATTCTTTGTTGATTGTAGGATCTTCCAATCCGCCATCAAGCAATGTCAAAACATACCCCTGCATATTAAAGATGGGCGTTTTTAACTCATGTGAAACATTTCCGATGTACTCTTTTCTGTATTTGGCCAGATTCTGAAGCTCTTCAATTTCGCGTGCTTTTGATTCTCCCCACTCCAAAACCTGTCGGTTTACCATCTCTAGTGTGTCGCTGGTAATGACTAATTTGCTTTTATCTCCTTCTTTTGGACGCTTTAAGCTGTGAATGGTCTTATAGATGATTTTGATTTTATCATAGATAAACGACTCCACTACTTTATAGAGGAAGAAATAGGAGAATAGAAAGACAAGCACACCAATACCCACCACCTCAATAAAAACATTATTGAGATGAGTGAGGAGTAGTATCGACGATACAATTATAGAAACAAGGCCAATTAATAAGGCACTTGTAAATGAAAATGCCTTTGGGTCAGAAAACTTAAATCTCATGGTTCATATTTGTAGCCAACACCTTTAATGGTTTTGATATTATTGATTCCCAGTTTCTCTCTTATCTTCCGGATGTGAACATCTATTGTCCGATCTCCAACAATCACATTGTCGCCCCAAACCTTCGAAAAAATCTCGTCGCGCGAGAATACCTTATTCGGTTTTGAAGCCAGTAATAACAATAATTCAAATTCTTTACGTGGCAGATTAATTTCTGCGCCATCCAGAAAAACCACATAGCGTTCTTTATCAATGACCATCATTCCGAGATCCAGTTTCGATCCTGAATCCTCTTCTGTCCGGTATCTTCTGAGGAGAGCCTTTATGCGGCTAACCAGCAATCGAGGCTTTACCGGTTTGGTGACATAGTCGTCGGCACCGGCATCAAATCCGGCAATCTGAGAATAGTCCTCGCCTCTCGCTGTTAAGAATACTACAATTGTGTTTTCAAGCTGTTGGTTCTGTTTAATCTCTCTACATGTTTCGATGCCATCCATTTCAGGCATCATGACATCCAGAATAATGAGATGCGGTTTAAGCTCGATTGCCTTCTGTAATCCCTTTACCCCATTATTGGCAGTATGAACATCATATCCCTCTTTCCGAATGTTGTAACTCAGAAATTCGAGAACATCGTCTTCATCATCTACCAAAAGAATTTTTATGTCTTGATTTTGCATAATTCCAATATTTATTGGTGGCTCAAAGTTAATAAATACCTTGATTACTGTAAGATGGACTGAATGAAGTAATTAT
>JAHEYR010000154.1 GCA_023251485.1 Bacteroidales bacterium | reverse complement strand
TAAGCGTTACGGCTGGCAGTTACATAAGTCAATTTTTTGATATCCCGTTTAGAAGGGGTTTTGACGTTAGTTCGCCTTATCTAATCTCTGAATTTATTAGTACAATTACTAATCCTGTTACAGGTGTTCACGGTCTGCAAATTTCGGTAAATGGCGATACAAACGTTCCAGCAGCATTTCTACAGATTTTCGAGCCGATTATTATAACGAGTAACAGGTTTTATTCTTCTCTTGGGTGGGGGTATTTCCCTTGGAGTACGTCGCCTTGGGGTGCCTTGTCCTCTTCAGTCGTGAATAAGTTCTTTAGTATCGATTATTGGTATTGGAATCAGATCAATTCGACAATAAGCCCCCCTTTTCCAGGTACTGCGAGCTTGCGTTATCAGAACTCAGCAGATTTTGAAAATGCTTCAATGGCTGTGTTTGATGACGTTATCTATATTGCCAATGGAATTGATTATCCTCAGAAATATGACGGTCAAACGGTCTATCGAACAGGAATGCCTATCGGGGAAAGACCTCAAATTACAGAAAACATCACCTTTATTTCTAAGCCGTTTGTCACGGGAAATAAATATCAATACGCAACGACTTATGAGCAAATAGACAATTTTGGGCATTTAGTTGAGGGTGAAATTTCTGAAATACAAAATCATACAGTAGTTGCAGCAATGGCAGCACTTAATGTACGTGTAACTAACTTGAATTCATCGGTTAAAAATAACTGGAATACAAACGGTGCCGTAGCCGTAGGCGGAGTATCGACAACTTACGGGCCTGATATTGATGGATTTTATTACGATTTAGTTGCTGTAAACGAAGGATTTACTTTAAAAATAGGCGATACTGCTTATTATGCTGATGTTACTTCAGCCGTCATGAATACTGTCCAAGCAAATACCTTGACTTTGCAAGTAGATGTCGGTCATGGGGTGTTAGCAGGAGATACGATTTATTTTATTGACGCTGCTAATGTTCAAATTCAACGTGTAGTTTATTCAGTAACCGCCACCACAATTACCATTACCTTGCTTGAAGTATCTGTTAATCCCGTTGATGCAACGCATTCTAATATATTAACCTATCAAACTAGCAAGGTCTTCGGGAATATCGGCATTGTAGACGGAAATCAATCAAATACCAATACGATTACTCTTAAATTAGCATACCCGACAGGCACTAAGACAATTCAAGTTGGGGATGTGGTAACATTTTTAGATTCAAATAATGATGTTCAAAGAAGAAATGTAATCACAACTACAGCTAATACAATCCTTATTGATGGCATTCCGACAACTGTTTCAGATTTAGCTTTAATTGCTTCAGAAAATCAAAGATCCAATGCCGTAAACTTACAGAGATTAAATGCTAATCCTGCTAGATTACAAACAAATGGGCCAATTTCTAATAATATTAGAATAAATATTTATCGAACTGATCAGGGTGCTGTATTTGGAACGAATGGAGAGCTTTTCTTAGTTGCCTCTATCCCTAACGACTCCTCGGGGGGCGGATTTCAGACGTACATCGATGGCACGCCAGATATCGAATTGGGAAGGCAATTCGACGATCCAGATCGATCGCCTAATCCACCCCCAATTTCTAAATATCTAAAATCTTTTGGGAATCAGCTATTTTATGCAGGCGGTGAAAGAGGTGTAGCCGAAAATTCTGATTTGGTCTTTTTCTCGGAAGGAAATAACCCTGAAATCGTGCCTTTAGCTACAAATTCGTTCAACGTGCCTAACGTAGATGATGATGTTACGGGTATAGGCGTTTCAGGGACAACCTTAGTAACTACCAAAAAGACTTCTCTTTGGGCTGCAACTGGAAACTTCCTTTCTGGTCAAATTGAAGTGGTTCAAATTGCTCCAGGAACGAATATCGGTTGCGTAGCGCATGCATCGATTGCTTCAGTGGGTACTTTGATGTATTTTGCGCATACTAGCGGTGTTTACACGATCACAGAAAATCAAATCTTTCCTACAGATAAATTTGGTAATCCTGTGCCGATTTCCTTGGCGATTAACACTATATTCAGGGAAACAAACTTTCTGCCTCAAACTAAGTATGTATTCAAGCGTGCTGTAGCCATTAATTATGCTATAGACAATCAATATTTGCTATTTTTACCGTGTGAAAATGCACAATCAAGCATTCGTACAGCTAATGCCTATTCCGTTATTCTTTGCTTTGATTATGAGGGTAAAAACTGGTTCATGTGGAATAACATGAATGCTGCTGGAGGTATGGCGGTCATTGAAGATGATCTGTATTTCCAAGAAAGACGTTTTTCGGGTGTGGACGGGAATACGGCTAATTTGTACAAGCAACACCGTTTTTATCGACTTATAGACCATGCCGATCACGCAGGACCTCAAAGATGCGAATGGAAATCGTCTTGGGAAGATTTGGGTCAGCCTGAAGTCCGTAAGAAGTTTTCTCGATGTGTTCTTTTAATGGATAGATTGTCAAATTTACAGCAGTTTAATAACCCTGATATGTTCTTCTCCTCATATGTCAATAGATTGCCGAATCTTCAAGATACGATGGTTCGAGTCACTCAGGTGGACAATATTAGAAACTCATCTTGGTCAAATTCGGGTTGGGGTTGGAATTATTGGTCAGGTCACCAAGATTCTTTTGTTGCGATTAATCTAAAGCAGGGCACAGTCGCTAAATCGATGCAAGTTGGGTTCACTATTCAAGGTATAAACATGGATATTAGACTAGCTGGATTTCAGTTAGAGGTAATACCAGAAAACAGGAACACAATATTACGATGATTATAAGAACACCCCCAAAGATAACAAATAAAGAATCACTTCTAAAATATATTGAAATTGATTTGTGGAGCTGGCTTAAGGATTTGTCGACTGGCATTTTGAAGATTAATTTTCAGCAGAATTTCCAGTCTTTCACAGTTGAAAATTTAAAGATCGAAGCAGGGGCAGAAGTTTCAATTAGCAATCAGTTTAAGAATGTTTATCCTGGCTCTATACCTAGCGGAAGGATTATAGTTAGGCAAAAAGGTGATGCCAATATCATTGACGGGAGCAAATGGACAGAAAGCCATTTATATTTAATGAATCCCTCAGCGAATGATGCGGTAATATCGGTTTTATTTTACAAATAAGGAAGAAAAGCAATGGGAACAAAAATAAAATACAAATATGCAGATAGTTCTAGGTACCATAATACGCCTCAAGGGGCAGCAAGAGACGCAGAAGAGCAAAAAAAGAAAAAGTTTGTTCCTGAAACGGCTCCTGAAGTTTCTCCAGAAAATTACGAGCCTGAGATTGATAAAAGGGTTGAGAAAGCAAAGCAAGAGCGCTCAGCTTCTCGTGAGGAGGGCTGGAAGCATGGCGAAGATATCATGGCTAGAAAAACGGTTGGCCTTGATCCTGAAGCCAGAAGGGTATTACAATATGAGGCCAATAAGGGCATTCAGAGAGATATGCAGTCGGCTAATAGGCGTTTGCTGGGGAATCAGGGGCAAAGAGGTATTGGAAATAAGAGCGGTGTCGCTTTTGCTCAACAAAAAGATCTTCAAAAAGTCGGTTCAGATGCTCAAGGCGCAGCGCAAAGAGATATTACAAAGCTTGACAAAGATCTAGAATTGAAGAAAAAAGCAGCTATTTTTAACGTTTCTCAAGGCGAGGCAGCTCAAACACAGCTTGATAGACAGCGTGCTAATGATGAATTGCAGCTTTACGAAGAAAGAAAGCGTGCTAGAGCTATTGAAGAAAAGCTAAATAATCTAATGGCGAGGATTTAAAATGACTTATTCACCAGGCCCAATGGGCAACGTTATAAGTAGATTACAGGGCCTTAAAAACGTTTCAAGACGTAAGGTAATGCCTGGTGAGGGGATTTTACAAGAAAAGGATGATTATGAAGATGACGTTTCAGGAACTGCACAAACGATGCCTGATTTTGCTATGCCAGTTAACCAAGAGTTTGGAAATAGTGGTATTCAGTCTCAGAGTGACGATGTTAGAGCTAATATGGAAATTAACCCATCGAAAGAAGAAGATGAGCAAGGGTTTTTTAGCAAGTTAGGAAGTTCTTTGGCTAGTATGGTGCAATCTAAGGCAGCGGGAGCTAGTGAGATGACTAAAGGGATGGTGAATAGGTATGGCGGTACACATGCGGGCACTTACAATCCTCCACAAAAGCCAGAACAATTCCCTCAAGAGGCTGGACAAGGATTTTCATTACCTCAAGATCCCGAACAGTCTCATTTTTCAAAAGCATTGGGTAAAGGATTAACTAACCTTATTACGGGAAAAGAAAATAAGCCATTTTTCCCTTATACTGAAAATAGGGAATATATTGATCAACCTCCTGGCTATATGGATGAAAAAGATCCTAATGAGCCTTCACTTGGTCGTTCAATGACTGATATGGTTAAAGGGATGGTGGATAAACAAGGTCAAGGAAATTACCTTCAGCCTCAACCCGCACCCCCTCCAGTCGAAAAAACACCCGAAGAACTAGAACGAGAGCAAAAAGAAAGAGAAAATGCAGAACTCAATCCGTGGCAGGTTGCTGCGTATGGCGCAAACGATACATTTGCTAATAATCCCGAACTTGTCCAAACATTTGAACAAGACACAGGAATTAAGTACACAGATCAAATGAAAGACACGGTTGATCAGTACGAAAAAATCCTTTCAGATCGAGAAAATGGAATTATCGGAGATCAAGCAAATTACGATGAGCAGGCAAAGCGAATAAATGATCGTATTAATTCAAATCAAACGACTGATGCCGATAAATTCTTTATAGGGCTGGCTTTGGCGATGCCTTTGATCATAGGCGGTCTATTCGGTAAAGAGGCGGGTTTAGGGGCTCTTAGTGGGGGAGCAAAAGGAATTGGCAATATGATTTCTGGAAGGCAAGATGCAATGCGTAAAGATGAGGCTCTTTTAGCGGGAATTAACAAGCAAAAGCAGGACTCAAATTTAAAACGCTCAGAAATTGACGTAGAAAGATTGAAAATTCCAGGGGAAGTAAGAAAGGCTAACCCGAATCCGAATGAAGATATCGTTGGCATGAATATTGCAACTTTCAAAGACCCTAATACGGGGGAAGTGATTGCTTCTGGTCCTGAAATATTGCCAGGGTTCGTAGCCGATACAAAATATGCAAATAATGCCAAGGCTAGAGATGTTTTAAGAGGAAAAGCCTCTGAACTTGCTCAAGAAGAAGCATCTTTGGAGAGAGCCAATGCAGCAACGGCTAAAATGGTAGAAGCAGCAATGCAAATTAAAGACCCTACTATTTTTGGTAAATTGATGTCTTATGCGCTTTCTGATGGTGATAGTGCATTGAAAAAATGGGCTAAACAGAATGCACCAGAAATTTATATTGACGGTAGATGGCAGAATTCAGCCGTTTTATTTGATAGCATAGGTGAGCAACTTAAAGACGCTTATAGAAGAAACGAGGGTATGAAAGCATTTACTAATACCGTTTCTGGCCATTTATCTAGCATGTTGAGTAATCCTCTTTCTTCTGGACTAAAACCTCAAGATATCATTGATCAAGTTCTTACACTTAGGGATAGAGGGCAAAACTTCTTTATAGATAAAGCGAAATCTCAAGGTTTTATAACTATTCCGTTTGAACAAAAGTTCGGTCTATCAAATAGAAATTTGTATTCTGGTTTAAATAAGCGAGAAGAGAAAAAGTTAGTATCACAAGACAAACAACTAATGCACGGAAGTGAATAGCATGAGCAAATTTGACAGATTAAGAGCAGGTGAAATAGTTCAAATTGAGCCAGGTCGAAAAGGCTGGCTGAATTCAGAAGACAAAACTTTTGTGACGTCGGACGGTCGTAAAGTATTTGTTGGAGATGACAAGGACTTTTTCCCTTCTTCCGATAGCGAATTAGGTTTTTCTAGAGAGAAAGAAAGGGTTGAAAGAGGCGTCAAGTCGACTACAGGCGGAGAGTTCATTCATCAGTTTATGAATCAAGGAATAGCGGGAGCTGGTAAAGACTGGATTAATAGGCTTACTCAAAAAGGTGACGAATATTTAAACACAAAAAGAGCTAATCAGGAAGTCTCGGAAGATATTTCGGAAAGATCCCCTTGGACATCAGCAGGAGCCACAGCAGCTTCTTTTATTCCTGATATTGCCCTAACTAGAGGAATGAGCGGTTTAGCAGCAGCCCCTTTGCTTTCAGTGTCTCATGCGGGATCTAGAATATTAGATGAGCCTGCTCAAGTAGCGGGAGAAGCTGCACTGTCCGCAGCAGGTGGATTTTTGATTGATAAAGGGGCTAATGCACTAAATAAGATGGCTCAGCGTCGAGGGGATATCAGAGCTTTGCCAGGCCAGCAGCAAGCAGTTAGGGAATCAAATGCTTTAGGGCAGCAGGCCGTTACTGATTCTAACGCCTTGGGACAAAAGGCAGTGAATGACGCTAACGCATTACAAAGCCAGCAACACAACTTATTGAAGCAAAACATAAATAAATTAAATGAGTATAAATTAAAACAGCATGAGATTGATTTAAATACTAGGCAAAACAACATATTGAAAGAAGAAACGGCATTCAATCAGCGCAAAATGCAAAGAGATGCGGAAATTATACGTTTGAAGAACAAAGCGGAAATGGACAAAGCTCAAAGAAGTGCGAACGCTCAAAAATCTAATAATGAATATCAAATAGCTAAGAAACAAGCCGAAGCTGAAAATAAAATGATGGCGGAAAAATTCAGAAATGAACAAAAATCCTACCAAGAATCGTTAAAAGAGTTACCCGAACTACAAAAAAAAGCTCAACAGGAATACAGCGAAGGAATCGTTAGAAATTCTGAAAAAATCTCAGAAGCTTTTCCTAAAGATTCGAAAATTTATTCAAATCAACTTAAAGCGAATCAATTTATTGAAGATTCTATTGCAAAAGGCGGATTGGGAGAATTTGAAAGCTCTCAGGCTTCAAAAATATTAAAAAATGTTTTTAAGGAAGGAGAGGTTTTAACACCTCAACAGCTATCGTCAAAATATCGTTTGCTTGAGGATAGCATTCAAAAAGCTACTCCAGAGGTCGCTAGGGTTTTAAATGAATTTAAATCTCACATGGGAGAGCGTTTACAATCTGTAGTATCCGATAGCATCGCATATAACCGTGTACTTCCTTCTTTAAAATCACAGGTGCAAAAAGATGTCGAATCAGTTATTAGGGATATGTCCAAAAACGCAGGAATTTCCGCCCCTTTGGCTAAGAGTCGAGCTAAAAACTATCTAGACAATCTATTTAAAAATATTAGCTCAGAAGATTTTGTAAATAAGTTGAGAAATGGTGAAATTCACGGACAGATATTGTCCGAAATGGGACAAACTGTTTATGACAATCCTCAGTTTTCAAATTTATTGAACTCTAGGCTAGAA
>JAHEYR010000153.1 GCA_023251485.1 Bacteroidales bacterium | reverse complement strand
CAGGGTATCTTTGCTGCTCAATATCAGGTGTTGAGAGATAAAGGACACACGCCTTCTGAAGCTTTCAACGAAACTGTTGAAGAGTTGACACAGAGTTTAATGCCGCTTGTTGCTGAAAATGGAATGGATTGGATGTATGCCAACTGTTCAACCACAGCACAACGTGGTGCATTAGATTGGTGGAAGAAGTTCCGTGATGCTACGTTACCAGTGTTTAATGAACTATATAATGAAGTTGCTGCAGGAAATGAAGCACAACGTTCAATTGATTTGAACAGTCAACCCGATTATCGTGTTAAGTTAGATGCAGAATTGGCAGAACTACGCGAAAGTGAAATGTGGCGTGCCGGTGCAACTGTTCGTCAGTTAAGACCTGAAAACGCTAAATAATATCTTTTCCAGTGTTCTAATGTAGAGACGCACGGACGTGCGTCTCTACAAATAGGCACACAGTCGTACGTTTAATGTAGAGACGCACAGCTGTGCGTCTTTAAGAATTAAATAAATCTGAAATAAAAATTAAAAAATGGAAGCTAAAACGCTATTCGATAAAGTGTGGGATGCACATGTGGTAAAAAAGATTGAAGGTGGTCCTAGTGTGCTTTATATCGACCGTCATTTTATTCATGAGGTAACCTCTCCAGTCGCATTTGTAGGTCTCGAAAAGAGAGGATTAAAGGTCTTTCATCCCGAACTAACCACTGCTACGCCAGACCATAATATTCCAACCATTGAGCAGCATTTACCCATTAAAGACGAGTTGTCGCGTAAGCAAGTAAATACACTTCTCAGTAATTGCGAAAAATATAATATTCCATTGTATGGTTTAAATCATAAGTGGGCCGGTATTGTGCATGTTATTGGACCTGAGTTGGGTTTAACTCTTCCTGGAATGACAATTGTTTGTGGCGATAGTCACACATCTACTCACGGCGCTTTCGGCACTATTGCGTTTGGAATCGGAACCAGTGAAGTAGAAATGGTGCTTGCAAGCCAATGTATCTTGCAACCCAAGCCTAAGAAAATGCGGATCACCGTAAATGGTGAACTAAAAAAAGGCGTAACAGCTAAAGACATTGCGCTTTATATTATTTCTAAAATCTCTACCAGTGGTGGTACAGGGCATTTTGTAGAATTTGCCGGTTCTGCCATCCAAAGCCTCACTATGGAAGGCCGCATGACACTCTGTAATATGAGTATAGAATGTGGTGCTCGTGGAGGTATGATTGCTCCTGACGAAAAAACGATCAGTTATGTTAAGGGTCGCGAATTTGCTCCGTCAGGCGAAGCCTGGGATAAAGCAGAAGCTTATTGGAGAACGCTTATAACCGATAAGGGAGCTTCATTTGATACTGAATATACATACGATGCCAATGATATAGATCCAATGATCACCTATGGAACCAATCCAGGGATGGGAATGGGTATAAAAGCTTCTATTCCTGATGGATCTGATTTAGAAGGCAGCGATAAGATAACGTTTGAAAAGTCATTGAACTACATGGGTTTTACTGCAGGTGAAAAGCTTGAAGGTAAACCTGTTGATTATGTGTTTGTAGGTAGCTGTACCAATGGACGAATTGAAGATCTTAGGGTATTTGCCAATTTTGTAAAGGGAAAGCAGAAAGCAGAAAGTGTGATTGCATGGATCGTTCCAGGCTCAAAGCAAGTTGAAAAGCAAGCACAAGAAGAAGGACTTACAGATATTCTGTTAGCTGCCGGATTTAAGTTCCGTCAACCGGGTTGTTCTGCATGTTTAGCCATGAATGATGATAAGATTCCTGCCGGAAAATATGCGGTTTCTACCTCTAACCGTAACTTCGAAGGTCGTCAGGGACCCAGTGCCCGCACCATGCTGGCTAGTCCGCTTGTTGCAGCAGCAGCAGCTATCACCGGAAAGATTACAGATCCACGCGACTTAATGTAGTCTGTCGGATCATCATTTCTTATGTTCTGCTAAATGAATAAATAATATTTTAAAAAGATCTTTTTTTATGGCACTCGATAAATTTGCAACGTTTACATCATCGGCTATTCCACTTCCAATAGAGAATGTGGATACCGATCAGATCATACCTGCCCGTTTCTTAAAAGCTGTCGAACGCAAAGGCTTTGGCGATAATTTGTTTCGCGACTGGCGTTATGATAAAGCCGATCAGCCTGTGGCCGATTTTGTATTAAACAATCCTCGTTATTCGGGAACTATTCTGATAGCCGGAAAAAACTTTGGTAGTGGTTCTAGTCGCGAACATGCAGCATGGGCGATCTACGATTTTGGTATCAAGGTTGTGGTTTCCAGTTTCTATGCTGATATCTTTAAAGGGAATGCCCTTAACAATGGGCTACTTCCTATTCAAGTGAGTGAAGAGTTCCTGAAACACATCTTTGCATTAATAGATGCCGACCCAACAACTGAATTTAAGGTCGATCTTGAAAATCAAAGTTTTACTATTGTTAAGACGAATGAATCTGTTTCATTTGAGATTAACCCTTATAAAAAAGAGTGTCTCATTATGGGATACGATGATATTGATTATCTGGTAAACAGTAAGGAAGATATTCTTGCGTTCGAAAAGCAACGTGGTTAATCAATAGTTGTTGGTGTTATAGTTCAAGCATTAGGAAACAAAATGAATCTGTATGACAAAAATGATAAAGATAATGGATACCACACTCCGCGATGGGGAGCAGACTACAGGGGTATCTTTTTCTGAAAATGAAAAACTAAGTGTTGCTAAAATCCTCCTTGATGAAGTTAAGGTAGATCGTATTGAAGTTGCTTCAGCCAGAGTTTCGGAGGGTGAATTCAGATCTGCTCGGACTATTATGGAATGGGCAGCTCAAAGAGGTCACACGGATAAAATTGAAATTCTTGGATTTGTTGATGGAACGGTATCATTGGACTGGATCAGCAATGTGGGAGGTAAGGTTATAAACCTATTGTGTAAAGGATCGTATAAACACGTTACTGAGCAGCTAAAGAAAACGCCTGAAGAACATGTTGCCGATATCCGCAAATCACTCGCTTATGCAAAAGAAAAAGGAATCAGGGTAAATATTTACCTTGAGGATTGGTCTAATGGAATGCGAAACTCATCTGATTATGTGTATTATATGGTCGATCAGTTGCGCAATGAATCCATCGACAGATTTATGCTTCCCGATACATTGGGGATATTGAGTCCTGAAGAGACCTTCGCTTTCTGTACTGAAATGGTTACCCGTTATCCTGAACTGAACTTCGATTTTCACGCACATAACGATTATGATCTGGCCTCGGCTAATGTATATCAAGCATTGAAATCAGGTATCGATACGGTGCATACTACGGTAAATGGTTTAGGCGAAAGAGCAGGTAATGCTACACTATCCAGTGTGATTGCGCTTATTGTCGATCATCTTAAATTCTCAACTTCGGTTGTAGAATCAAAACTCAATAAGGTTAGTAAGATTGTTGAAACGTTTTCGGGTATCCGTATTCCAGCTAACAAACCGTTGATAGGAGAGTATGTGTTTACACAATGTAGCGGTATTCATGCTGATGGCGATAATAAAAACAACCTCTATTTCAATGATCTGATTCCAGAGCGTTTTGGTAGAAAGCGTCTGTATGCACTTGGTAAAACATCAGGTAAAGCGAATATCAAGAAAAATCTTGAAGAGTTGGGATTAAGTCTTGATATGGAATCATTAAAGAAAGTCACCGACCGAATCATAGAGTTAAGTGATCAAAAAGAGATGGTTACCATCGATGATTTGCCTTATATCGTATCAGATGTCTTGAAGAGCGAAGCCATAGAGAAGCATATTAAGATCAATAACTATATGCTATCACATGCCAAAGGATTACTTCCCAATGCAACCATCAGTATTCGGATTGACGGTGTTCGTCATGAACAGACTGCTTCGGGTGATGGAATTTATGATGCCTTTATGAATGCGATTAAGAAAATCTATTTCGATTTAAATAAGCCGTTACCCATCCTTATCGATTATGTAGTTTCTATTCCTCCAGGTGGACGTACTGATGCTTTGGTAGAAACTGTCATCACCTGGAAGTTTAATCGCGAATTTAAGACAAGGGGGCTCGACACCGACCAAACCTCTGCTGCCATTATTGCAACGGAGAAGATGTTGAACCTGATCGAAAATGAGTTTAATAATTATTAATTCATTTTTGAAGTCAGTTTAGTAGAAAAGAATATATTTATCATTACAGAATAAATTCAAACAAATAAAAGAATGAAGCTGAATATAGCCGTACTACCTGGCGACGGGATAGGACCAGAAATTACTGCACAGGCTTTGAATGTAACCAAAGTTATAGCAGAGAAATTCGGACACGAATTAACTTATAAACATGCTATTGTTGGTGCATGTGCTATTGATGAGGTTGGAAATCCTTATCCGGATGCTACACATGAACTCTGTATGCAGAGTGATGCCGTCCTTTTTGGCGCTATAGGTCATCCTCGTTTTGATAACGACCCAAAAGCAAAGGTTCGTCCTGAGCAGGGTCTATTAGCCATGCGCAAAAAGTTAGGTCTCTATGCCAACCTTCGTCCCCTGACTATTTTTAAATCGCTGATCGATAAGTCGCCATTAAAGACTGAATTGGTTGATGGAGCTGACTTTATGTGTATCCGTGAGTTAACCGGTGGACTCTATTTTGGGAAACCACAGGGTCGCTCAGAAGATGGCAATACAGCTTACGACACCTGTATCTATACCCGCGAAGAGGTTGAACGTATACTGAAGATGGCATTTGAGTTTGCCGGAAAGCGTAGAAAAAAACTTACGGTTGTAGATAAAGCTAACGTATTGGCTACATCACGTTTGTGGAGAGAGATTGCACAAGAGCTTGCGCCATCTTATCCTGATATTGAGTTGGAGTATATGTTTGTCGACAATGCAGCTATGCAGATTATCCAATGGCCTAAACGCTTTGATGTGTTGGTAACGGAGAATCTTTTTGGAGATATCCTGACCGATGAAGCCAGCGTAATCAGTGGTTCTATGGGGCTGTTGCCTTCAGCTTCTATAGGTCTGCACACCTCTGTTTTTGAGCCTATCCATGGTTCATATCCTCAAGCAGCCGGCAAGAACATTGCCAATCCTGTTGCTACCATCCTTTCAGCAGCCATGATGTTTGAGTATGCCTTTAATCTGATGCCCGAAGGAGCCCTCATCAGAGAAGCTGTTGAGCAATCCATCGTTCAAGGAATCATGACGGTAGATCTTTCAGGAACCGGTAAAGCCTATTCAACCACTGAAGTAGGGGCGTGGATTATCGACTATATCAAGAAAAAATAAATCGTATCTAGAGCCGCACAGTCGTGCGGCTTTTTTTATGTATTATTTATCTGGATTTAGAAAATCATTTATTGTTTTAATGAAAAGATTAGGCTGATCTACAAATGTCATATGGCCACTCTTTGGAAAGACTACAAGTTTTGAGCCTGCTATTTTCTGATGCATTTCTGCTGATAGTGAAGGAGCACATTCATCATGATCGCCAACAGTTACAAGTGTAGGGACTTTTATTGTTGAAAGACGATCCGTATATTCTACTGATTTCAGGTTGCCATCAATAACATATTCTCCATGAGCTCCCCACATCTCCTTGTATAAGTCCCACGACATGATACCATTGGCTATCGGATCGTAATTTGGATCAGGATGATTCTTGTAGAGATATGGGAAATAACCATCACCCCATGCTGCGATCATATATTCTGAAGTATAACGACTTTTTTCATAATCTTTGCCATGATCATATAAACCCTCTTTCTCCAGCTTGTTGATTTTGGCGCGGAGTTCAGGTGACATCTTTTCTTTCATCTTCTTAAATACCTCATTCATTTTAGAGGCACTGTGAAATGTGCTACATAAGATGAGGTGCGAAAGGTTTTCCTGGTATTTCAATGCATAAGCCTGGGCAAGAACACCACCATAAGAGTGCCCCAGCAGGCTGATTTTTCCTAGCCCTAAAACTTGACGGACAGCTTCCACATCTTCTACCATATTCTCAACAGTATAAGTTGAAGTGTTTTCGAGTTTTTCTGATTTCCCTGATCCACGTTCGTCAATGAATATAAGCCTATTCTTCCTTGCTAACGGCATAAGATAAGGCAGGAAATAATCGTGAGAAGCCCCGGGGCCTCCATGAACGATTACTAAAGGTTGGCCTTTTCCCACCGCCATGTAATAAATCAAGGCACCATGAGCATCTACAAAACCTTCTTCAATTTTAAACAAGGATTGAGTCGCGTTTTCAGTAGCTGTCTTTTTATTGGAAGTCGGATTGCACGAAATAACGAAGATCGTTATAGTGCTTAGCAAAATTAAAAAGAGCCTTTTCATACGTTAATTGTTTACTTTTTACAATATAGAAAAGCGAGTAATAAATTTACTCATTACCAACAGCCCGAACATCTAATGCATCACGCAACGCATTGCCAAGCAGCATAAATGCCAGTACCATGATCATAATAGCGATACCTGGAAGCAGCGCCAGAAAAGCATAATCCAGAATGATATAGCCATAGTTTTCTTTAATCATACTACCCCATGATGGAGTAGGGGGTTGAACACCGATACCCAGAAAGCTTAAACCGGCTTCCAATAGAATAGCGGAAGCAAAGTTAGCAGCCGAAATCACGATTACAGGCCCCATGACGTTGGGGAGAATGTGACGGAAGATAATGCGCCCATTTTTGTATCCAAGTGCTCTGGCAGCCTCTACAAACTCTTTTTCGCGGATGCTGAGCACCTGTCCACGTACTACACGCGCCACCTCAACCCACATGGTGAGACCCACTGCAATAAATACCTGCCAGAATCCTTTGCCCAACACAAAAGTAATCGCAATCACCAGAAGCAGGGTAGGAACCGACCACACCACATTGATAAACCAAACGATGATATTATCAATGAAGCCTCCGAAATATCCTGCAATAGCACCCAGTGTGATCCCTATCAACAGAGAGATGGCGATTGCAATAAAACCAACAGAAAGACTAACCCTTGTACCAATCATCAATTGACTCAATACATCGCGACCATAACGATCAGAACCGAAAAGAAACGTGCGGGATGATATATTTTCTTTGATTACTTTTTGTTGAAGTTCAGCGAGTGCAATTGATTTATTTCCTCCTTCAATATCTTTATACTCAATCATATTTCCCTTTCTTACAAAAGGTAACTTTCCGGTAGAATCAACAGCTAACGCAAAAGCAATATCGGCAAGCGGAATTCTTTTGATAATGGGAGCATCCTCTTTACTTCCGGTATATGAAGACAAGAGCATATCACTACCATCAATTTTATATGCAGAAAAGGGAATCTCTTCATAATTTGGAGCAGCTCCAAAGAGCATCTTATAAAAGAAATTGACATGTTTTGGGGCTTCGTTATTTCT
>JAHEYR010000152.1 GCA_023251485.1 Bacteroidales bacterium | reverse complement strand
AAGCAAATCCGCTAATCCATATAAATCTTTTTAAGATTCACCTATCTAATCAAACCAATTACAACCCTATGAAAAAATATTTTCTCACCCCATTCCTATTATTTGTCATGATGAGTTTATCAATAATGGCACAAAAGAAAGATTCCAGACCGAATCCTTTCTTCCAGAAATACAACACCCCATTCGAAGTCCCTCCGTTTGATAAAATCAAACCGATTGATTTCTTACCGGCTATCAAAGAGGGGATCAAACAACAGCAAGCTGAGATCAGCAAAATCACTTCAAATCCTGCGGCACCTACATTCGCTAATACCATTGTAGCACTCGAATTTAGTGGAGATCTATTAAAACGGACCCGCATTGTTTTAGACAATCTCTGTAGTGCCAATATCACCCCCGAACTTCAAGCCATTCAGAAAGAGGTCTCCCCACTTGTGTCAAAGCAAGACGATGATATCAGTCTGAATGCCGATCTATTTAAAAAAGTAAAAGCTGTTTACGAAAAGAAAAAACAATTCAAATTAAACTTAGAACAATCTAAGTTACTTGAAAACACCTACAAGGGTTTTGTAAGAGGTGGTGCTAACTTATCGGTTGAAAGACAAAACCGTTTAAGAGAAGTCAATCAGAAAATATCGTTACTCACCATTCAGTTTGGTGAAAACATCTTAAACGAGAACAAAAAATTCGAATTGGTTCTCGACAAGAAAGAAGATCTGGCAGGATTGCCTCAATCACTCATAGATGTTGCAGCCGAGGCTGCAAAAGCAAAGGGATATGAAAACAAATGGCTTTTCACCCTCAGCAAAACCAGCATGATTCCTTTCATTCAAAACTCACAACGTCGCGATCTACGTGAAAAGATTTATAAAGGATATCTGAATAAAGGAAACAATGGCGACAGCAATGATAACAACGCTATCGTTTCGCAAATCGTTTCATTGAGAGTAGAGAAGGGCAATCTCTTTGGTTTTAAATCGTATGCCGATTACATTCTTGAAGAAACGATGGCCGGAAAGCCTGAAAATGTTTACAAACTATTGATGCAGCTTTACACACCATCATTGGCTGCAGCAAAAAAGGAGGCTGCCGAATTACAGGAGATGATCAATAAAGAAGGCAACAACTTCAAGTTGGAAAGCTGGGATTGGTGGTACTATTCTGAAAAAGTACGTGCAGCAAAGTACGATCTGAATGAAGAAGCCCTTCGCCCTTATTTTAAACTTGAAAATGTACGCGAAGGCGTCTTCTATACAGCAAACAAACTTTACGGCCTGAAATTCATCAAGAGAAATGATATTCCCAAATATCACCCCGATGTTGATGTATATGAGGTTACGGAAGCCAATGGAAAACATCTCTGCATTCTTTATCTGGATTATTATGCACGTCCTGAAAAACAGTCGGGTGCATGGATGACCAACTACAGAGCCCAATATGTGAAGAACAACAAATTCGTTTCACCCGTCATCTCTTTGGTCCTCAATTCTCCTCCTCCAAGTGGAGATAAGCCATCATTGCTTAACTTCGACGAAACCAGTACTTTCTTTCACGAATTTGGACATGCCCTTCACGGAATGCTGACAAACTGTACCTATCCCAGCATTTCGGGCACATCAGTATACCGCGACTTTGTGGAGCTCCCATCACAAATTAATGAGAACTGGGCTTCTCAACCTGAAGTTTTAAAAGTTTATGCACGTCATTACAAAACCAATGAAGTGATTCCACAAAGTCTGCTTCAGAAGATCGAGGCAAGTGCAAAGTTTAATCAGGGCTTCGAACAGGTTGAGAAATTAGCTGCTTCGTTATTGGATATGGACTTTCACACCGTAACAGATCAGGCACCCATCAATACGCAAGAGTTTGAAAAGAAATCGATCGATCGCATTGGTCTTATTCCCGAAATAGCTCCCCGATACAGAAGCACTTACTTCAGCCATATTTTCAATGGAGAATATTCAGCTGGTTATTACAGCTATTCATGGGCAGAGATTTTGGATGCTGATGCCTTCAGTTATTTCAAAAAGAACGGAATATTTGATCAGAAAACAGCAAATTCATTCAGGAAAAACATTTTGGAACGTGGTGGCACCGAAAACCCAATGGTACTTTACAAACGTTTTACCAGTGGTAATGAACCTTCCATCGATCCACTGCTCGAACGGAGTGGATTAAAATAATCAGGGATTACCATTTTCAACAAAGAGGATGTCTCCATTTTCAGGAGGCATCCTCTTTGTTTTATGATGCTTCAATTAATAGTATATTTGCAAAGAATTTGGTTCCAATTTTGTTGTAGTACATCTCATGATGAGAAAAAACATTCTGATACTCCTGCTTTTATTGATTGCCGCATCTACAAATGCGCAAACTAAAAAAATACGTCTTGTCAGTGCTGACAAGGCCTCCTATGATGATTTCATGAGCAAAGGCATTCAACACATCAACGGTAATGCAATCTTCGAACACGAAGGTGCTTATCTTTATTGTGATAGTGCTTTGCTAAACGAAACCGTTAATAACATCAACTGCTATGGCAGAGTCAGAATCAAATCAGGCGACACCTTAAATCTTTATGGCGACCAGATAGATTATGCAGGAGATACAAAAATAGCCAAGGTCACCGGAAAGATTGTCAAACTGGTAGACAAAACAACCACACTGACAACGGACTACCTTTTTTATAACCGCAATACCAACGCTGCTTATTATGAGACAGGCGGAGTCGTAACCAGCAAAGAAAATCGATTGACCAGTAGAAGAGGCTATTATTATACCGATAAAAAAGAATATGTCTTTTTTGATAAAGTAGTCTTAAAGAACAAACGATATGAGATGCTTAGCGACTCCATGAACTACTTTACCGAAACAAAAACAGCCGAATTTAAAGGACCCACAACAATCAAAGGAAAAGATCAGGATCTATATTGCGAAAGGGGCTGGTACAACACAAACACAGATATTGGTAGCTTGATGAAGAATGCAAAAGTCATCAATGAAAAGCGTGTCTTAACCGGCGACAGTATCTATTTTGATCGTAAAAATGATGTTGGAAAAGGATATCGGAATGTAAAAATCACCGATACGGTCAATAACATCATCCTCAATGGTAATTATGGAGAGGTCTGGAATAAAAAAGGTTTTGGGTTTATGACTCAAAAGGCATTGGCAATCATGATCGAAAAGAAAAAAGATTCTCTTTTTCTTCATGCCGACACGTTAAGAGCCACCTTCGATACCTCGCACAACACCAAACAACTATTTGCTTATCACAAGGTTAAATTCTTCAGAGACAGTCTTCAGGGGATGTGTGATTCAATGGTCTTTGTGACCAAAGATTCCGTATTGAATCTTTATCATTCGCCCGTCATATGGTCGGGGAATAACCAACTCACCGCAGATACAATTAAGCTGTTCACTGCCAATAAAGAACTTGCACGACTAGAGATGCATAACACCGCATTTATCGTTTCGCGTGATTCGTTAGATGGGTTCAATCAGATAAAAGGACGAACTATGACAGGCCTTTTCAGGAAGAATCAGATCTATCGAATAAACGTGGATGGGAGTGCGGAGTCATTATATTATGTCAGGCAAGACGACAAAGCACTGATCGGCGTTAATAAAGCCGTTGCCAGTGATCTGATCATCTATATGGGTGATGATGGGAAGGTCAGGAAGATAACGTGGATAAAAAAACCAGTCTCCGTGCTTTATCCTTTACGTGAATTGCCAAAAGAAGAAAAACAACTCCGCGATTTCAAGTGGATTGAAGTCGGGCGCCCCTTAAAGAAAGAGGATGTTTTTAAATAATTGGCATCACAGGCCTAAGAATCATGGTTCTCAGCAGTAACAGTTCGCTGATAATCACACAAATACAAAACATTTTCTTTTTCCCTTATTTGAAGAGGTCTAAAATAGCTATATATCAGTATATTACGACTATTGGGTCCGGCGTGAGTCCGGCGTGGGTCGGGTGTGCTTTCACCATGCCTCCGCTAATTAGGTGGAGGCATAGCGGAGACATCGGGCAGCCAAATAGAACTCATTCACGATCGGAGAACCTTCTTACCCTCATTCTCGATAAATAGTCGGAGAGTGGTATATATGTCAATCCGACCAAAGGGCGGAATCTCATAAAAGCAATAATACTTTTAAGGAGATTCCGCCCTTTGATCGGATTGAGACCCACTATTTTAGGAAGGCTAAATACTGTTTATTTCTTCTCCTTTTTTCCAAATACAGAGAAATGAACATAACGCGAAGGATGCGTTTTCATATCCTGTAATAAGAGATTCAGGCTCTTAGATGATCCTTCCAGCTGATGATACAATGAATCGTTATTAACCAAAAGGCCTAATGACCCTTGTCCCTTATTGATTTTATCGGTAATCGATTCAAAGTTTTGCAACGCCTTTTGGGTAGTCATGATCGTTTTCGACAGATTTGCAGCAGCTAATGTATCAGAGATTGTCGATATGTTTTTTATAGCAGATGAAATCTGTTTGTTATTTCCTTTAACAGCAGTTGTTATCGATTCAATATTCGTAATAATTTTGCTCAGACGTCCCTTTTGTCCGGAAACAATGGTATCAAGAGCTAAAGAAGAACGTTGCAGATTATCTACGGTCTTTCTTATACCTGCAAAACTCTTAATCAGATTTTCGCGTGATTCATTATTCATCACTTTATTAACCGAGGTTATTAAGGTATCAAACGACCCCATCAACTTTTCAGCCTTCACTTTGATCGGGAGAATTTGATTGGTCACCTCGTCTTGTAGTGATGGTTTTAATTCAGATTTAATGGTATCTCTATCGTGAACAAACTCAGTAGAACTACCCAACGTTATGGAAATAGCTTTTGATCCTAAAAGATCAGCACTGTAGATTCTGGCAATAGAGTTTTTGGGAATGGGCACATTATGTGTAATACTCATTTCGACAATCATACTACGCGAAGTATCATTAAGAAATTCAATTTTAGATACTTTCCCAATATTTAGTCCATTAATTGTCACCTGATTAGACCTTACTAAACCATCTACATTTGGATATACGGCATAAATTTTACGTGCTGTGGTAAAGACATCCTTCCCTTTTAAGAAGTTTATCCCCCAATAAAAGACTGCAACTGTTAAGATAAACATTGCACCTATCTTTATTTCTCTTGATAGTTTCATGTATAAATATTGTTTTATTGGCTTGATGAAATTTTATAAAATCTCTCTTTCAAAGGATGCTTCTCGTGCAATAATTCAATCGATAAGTAAAGCATTTTGAAATGCAAATTTACTGCTTATTCTTCATCATTTCGTAAGCTTCTTTCATCGTTATTCTTTTTCCATTAAAAAAAGGTAATACGAAGGCATCTTTGTATCCCCTATTGGCAATGGTTCGACGTACATGATCAGCTTCTGTTGCTGTAGCCTCATCGCCTGCAGTGTATTTAAAAACACCATTTTGAACATAGACTTTGAGGTTTGGGATATCATTAAACTCTTTCGAATTTAATGATAGTTCGACACTGCTTATTTTAAACTGTACTCTGAAAGTCACGCCTGAACTCATGCTTTCATCTGCCTGATTTACGGGTGCTTGCTTTTCTTTTACCCTCGAGTCATCTGTTTTAACCCGATCTGTTTTCTGACCATCTCCTTCATTTTTATCTACAACTCGTCTATCTTTTTCCGAAGAAAATGAATTTTCCCGCTGACTGTCAGGGTCAATCTTCTCACTAACCCGCGGCTGCCTGCCTTCATATGTTAAATTATCTTTCCGCTGTTTTACTGAGCCTGAAATATTTCTTTGTCCTGCGTTAACTAAAGTTTTTCTATTCTCCATATCCGATTCGGTATCCGCTTTTCCGGCTAACAAAGCTTCCTGACGTTTGAGTCGTCGTATAGCAGGGTGCGACTGAAAGAGAGAATCATCAAAAACGATATTTGTATTTCCCTTTGGTAACGTAGGATCAAAAGAACGCCTATATTCGTCGAAGGCTCTATAAATAGAAAAAGCAACCCGGTCCTGACCTTTTGCCGACATTAAGAAGGCTTCATCTTTGGTATTCGATACAAACCCGGTCTCTACCAACACTCCAGGCATTGTGGTTCGATATAAAACCAGAAAACCTGCTTGTTTCACTCCCCGTTCAGGCATTTGGGTATGTGCCGTAAAATTGGTTTCAACCCTACTGGCAAAATCCAGGCTCTTATCCAGATAGGCATTCTGGAAAAGATTGAAGATAATATAAGCTTCCGGTGAATTAGGGTCAAAGCCATCATATCGCTTAGAATAATTGTCCTCCAAGAGGATGGATGCGTTTTCGGCCTTGGCTACGGCAAGATTCGCATCACTTTTATGAAGTCCCATCACATAACATTCCGTACCATAGGGAAAAGGTGAAGGATTAGCATTACAGTGAATAGAGATAAACAAATCGGCTTTATTTTCATTGGCAATCTGAGCCCGACGATATAATTCCACAAAGACATCCGTCTCACGGGTATAAATCACTTCAACACCCGGACAATTTTTCTTGATCAACTTTCCTGTCTTCAAAGCAATGGCCAGCGTAATATCTTTTTCCCGACAATTTTTACCTCTTGCTCCGGGATCATGACCACCGTGTCCTGCATCAATAACAATTTTACGCACCTGGTTTTTTCGTTGGGCATATAATTGATTCTGAAAAACGAATAAAAGGATAATAACTGTTAAATATGAAACGAATTTCCTCACTTGCGCAGATTTTATTAGCTTTGAACATTGAAATAAATACTTTTCCGGAAGCATTATCAGACTGCATGTCAACATTTTATAATGGCATTGTATTTGCAAGTTTATACTATTTCCGTGGCAAAAGGTGCAATTTAGGATAAAATCCTTCATTTTACCTTCGACATTTGTACAAATATACGAATCCAAAGCCGGGTATTTACCATTAATGACAAGGATTTTTCAACATGCGATTATTCATAATTATATTTTCGACATTACTGATCACAACTTTTTCGCAACCATTGTTTGCGCAGAGAGTGGTGAAACCTACTACTCAGAAAGTTGGGAAACCCGTTAAAGGTCAAAAAGTGGTTGTCGATTCCATCAAGTTAAAGGCAAAAAACGACTCCATTGCTAAATCAAAAGATAAACTAAAGGCAAAAGTAGAATATCAGGCTAGTGATTCATTGACTTTTGATTTCAAAGATAAAAAAGCCTTTTTATATAGCGAGGCTGAGATTAAATATCAAAAAACAGATTTAAAAGCCGCTACCATCGAGATTGATTTCGACAAGTCGATCGCCCGTGCCCGAAGCGTGAAAGACACCACAGGAAAGGAGATCGGGACACCTGTTTTCTCTGATAATGGTACTGAGTTTAAAAGTAAAATTCTTGATTACGACTACGAAACCAAGAAAGGATT
>JAHEYR010000151.1 GCA_023251485.1 Bacteroidales bacterium | reverse complement strand
TCCTTCCTGATACGCTCTGTAGTTGGTTTCCCAATGGTTGTTGATTGCCCATGAATAGAGTTTCTGAGTAGGTTCAATATGTTTGCGCCATACATCAGGATTTGTCTGTCCGCCAAGCATCGTGGCTGTGATACCGCCAACCTGAACAAGTGGAGCATCCAGCGTTGCCCAGGTGATTCCAAAATCGTTGTTCGATACGTCGGCCCACCGTCCTACTTCCAGCCAGTTTTTACATGCGCTGGGGATCTGATCAACTTCCGGTCGCATCAAGCCCATGGGGACATCCAGTTTCACCTCTCCATTCGCTACATTGAATGGGAATCCAAAGTTCATACTCTCTTTCCCACCAAGATTTGCAAAATAGCCGTCACCTGGTTTTGGTACAATCTCGGCTCTGGTTTTATCAACGGTGTTGTTCATCTCGAAATAATCGAATCCTGCAACCATCTTGATTTCGCGCGACAGCTTTTTACAGCCCGGTGCTTCTGATTCTATTAATAAGGTAGCAACTACGGGACCATTTTCTTTTACGGTGATTTTTACCGGTCCATTACGCTTCAGGTCGGCCAGCTTGTTTCCATTCAGGAACAGATAGTCGTTTACATAGTTTCCGGCTGTAGAATCAACTAAATTGACGTTGTGGATTTCTGCCGAACGGATACTCGAAATAGCTCCGGTTATAGGATCAATCTTGATCTTAATCAAACCATTGTCGAGTGATGTCTCGGTAACTTTAAGCTTCGCTTTGTTCGCTGCTTTGCCGGCTGTGATGGTAAACCGTTTTCCTCCGAAAGAGGGGATGTCTTTCGCAACAAAGACCAACTCGTTGGTTGAGAGTCGTTGCGATGGAATAACTTTCCCTTTCTCATCTTTCACTACATCGCCTGCTGTTGAGAGTGCTGTTGGAACAACAACAAGGTCGGTCCTGAGCCATGAGTTTGTGTTATATACATCAATGGCATTGGCTTTCGCTTTGGTATTGGCTTCGGGTAATGCTTTCTGTAAGAGTTCGTGCGATAATTGGTTGGCAATGTCTGCATACGACTTTTTGATATCCCACTGCTCGAGGGTCTTTTTACTCATGGGATCGGTGATACTGCAATCTGCACCCCATGTGTGTTCTGAATAGAGCAATATATGTTGCCATGCCTTTGCAAAATCAGCAACGGGGTAACCTAGTGGATTAAACATGGTCCACAATGTCTCGGCCTGTGATAGTCGGTCTGAGGCATTTCTGTTCATCCCGGTTTCTAATGCCGACGATCCTGCTCCATCTTCCCAATAACCGGTCCAGTCGCCTTTTACAACCGGTAATTGATCGCCATATTTCTTTTCGAAGGCACTGAAAGCTGTGCTGGTCGATGCAATGACGAACTTAGGCCAGTCATATTTGCTGTTCCAGTCCTTAACAAAATCGCTGATCTCAATCTCAGGAACTGCGTTGTCGCCATGACCACTCCAACGGATGTATGCAATGTCGTATGGGTAGTTGCGGTTTTGTAACTCTTTTGTATAGGATGCTACAAAATCTGAGGAAAGAACGGTGCCATGTGATAAGGCATATCCCTTGTAAGGAATCCAGACCAGCACTTTTTCTTTTCCGGATGGTGATGCCCAATAGAAGGGTTTGTTTTCCCATTTTACCAGGATGTCGCCAATTCTATCGAAGTAATTGGGGGCCGTAGAGAAGTACTTGATGCCGGCTTGTGCCATGGCAGTTACAGTTCCCCATGTATTGCCGGGTACATCACTCATCATGGCAGCATCAATTTTGGTATTGCATTTTTTCGAGAGCTCTGTCGAGAATTTGAATAACCGCAATAACTCCTCGGGTCTGCATAGTCCGGTTAATGTATTCAGATACATGCCGTTTAATGCGACGGATCCATTTTTTACTGCCTCCAGAAAATCAGCACGTTGTTGTTCGTTCATCCTTTGCAGATATAAATCGGCAGCCCAGGCTACCTCTACATTCCAGATAAAACGCGATCCTTCGGGATAATCTTTTGTCTTATGGGCAAAATCGATGCCTTCCAATAAATTGTTGACCTGTTTTTTCTCAATATTGGTCTGTATTTCGGTATAGCCAATGTCAGTATGCGAATGTGCCAGAATATAGATGGTCATCTTCTTTACCGGATTCAGTACAAACGGAAGGGTTTGACTCTTGCCATCGATGGTGACGGTGATCTCTTTTTTCTCGGGTGCGGTTACACAAGGAAAGGGGATGTTGAAATTATTAATCCCGAAATTGAGTTTGTCGGTAACAACAGTTTTCCCTTCAACCGAAATGGTGACATCAACGGGTGATGAGAAATGATCGATTCCTACTTTGAGCTGTTGAAGTTGTTTCCCATCAACTACTTTGGTGATGGCATCCAATGGCGTGAGGGTGATCTTTTCGCTGTAACCATAGCGGAAGGTCATATACCAATCGCTGCTTGCAGTGGCATCGCCCATGACTTTGATCTTTACTTTGCCTTCCGTATTGAGCAACTTGCGTGGCAGTTTCAAGAACATATAGCCCGATTGATCTTTGATGCCATCGGCCTTCACGAATTTAAATTGTAGTTCGCTATTCTCAATTCCTTTGACACTCCAGTCGCCTGATTTGCCTCCGGCAGGTGTAATAAAGCTGAGCAGTTCTTTGTCGTTTACAAACAGATGATAGGTATGGTCGGCACTTGAACTGCCTGAAGAATATCCGGCAATCCAGGCAAACGTGGGATTCTCTGCCGAAGCAGGAGCAGCTTCTGTTTCCCACTCAATGCGTTGTGTGTTGTCTTGGCAACGAACCAGCAATGCCGAATTGGCTTCTGGATGACAAGAGTGGTAGTCTATCTTTTCGCCTGAAACGTCTTTGCCATAACCATTAACAATTACCGGTGATTGGATCTCCGTCTTCTGAGGTGCGACGGCTCTTTTTTTCCGTTGGGCATTGACCGGCCCTGTGATCATCAGCACGGCAACCATGAAAGCTCCGGCTAGTTTTAGTAAACGCTGTGAGTTCATAACTTTGGCTTTATTTTGAATTGAGTGATTTAGCAAAATTGATTATCAAATTGAAATACAGTTTAAACGGCATTGGTTTTTACAAACGACGTTACCACTTTGGCGGGTGATGAACCCAGATTGGTGAGTTTAAAACGTTTGGTAGCTGCCGGCACCACAAAGGTCTCGGCATAGTTAAACACCTGCTTCATGCCGTTTTTGGTCTCCAGCAACACTTGTTCTCCCTCAACCAGCATCATGATCCGGCACGAATCTTCGGTGTTGATGAAAACAGAAGTCTCAAAATCATAGCGATGAACGTCGTAGAAATGGTTAGGGTGCGTGGGTTGATGAATTAGTTTCCAGTCTTCTCCCTCATCCAATACAACAGGTTTCGAGATAAAATTCTCTTTTACTACTGTTCCCTTTCTGCTGAAGTCCAGATTTTCGAAAGCCCGCTTGATATTCAGTGTGCGCGGTTTCCCATCCAGATCCATGCGCAGCCAATCGTACATTTTGAAGGTAAAGATGTAAGGGGTGTTACTGATTTCGAGTACCATGGTATTCTTGCCTGATCCATGAACGGTACCTGCTGGAATGAGGAAGAGATCGAATTTAGAGGCCGGATGGGTCTGCACAAACTTTTCTATCTCGACAGGGGTGGCGTTTTCAGCACTATCCTCCAGTGTCGCTCTGAATTCATCCGGCTGAATGGACCCCTGAAATCCGAGATAGACCTTCGCATCTTTTTCGGCATCGAGGATATAATAGGTTTCATCTTGTGTAAAGGTCTCGCCAAACTCTTTTTTGATATAATCGGTCGTAGGATGACATTGTACGGATAGGTTGCCTCCATCGAAGGTGTCGAGAAAATCGAACCGGATCGGAAACTCAAATCCAAACCGTTTAGCCGCTTTGCCAATGACTGCCTTATTGTTATGAAACATCAGAAAGTCGAACGACACTTCCAGCAAACGATCTTCATAAGCGAAGAGCAATCCGTTTTCAGGTACAATCAACTCGAATGACCATGCATAATTCGGTACGTTTTGAGGTAAGGTGTTGATATGTTTCTTCATCCACTGTCCACCCCACGATCCCGGCTCGAACCAGGGACGTACTCTGAAATAGTTGCAAGCCATCGTTTCGAGCGAAGCCCTGAACGAATCACCCGACATCAGGGTTGGCTCTTCGGGACGCTGACCATCCACGATAAGGTCTATCGAAGGAAGTAGCTTTTGTTTGTGGTTGTTCAGTACAACCCAGTCGACAAAGTAGAAACGTTTGTACATCTCCTTGTTCGATCCCGACATCGTAGCACCCAGATTGATCGCACTCCCCCCTCTCATCCTGAATTGGAGTTCGTTTTTAGGCAGGTCAATATAGACTGTATAGGCGTTTGGTGTTGCCAATGCTGCACCGCAACCAATAATAATGTTGATGGTTTGGAGTGATGGGATAACATTTAATGATCCCGGAAACGAAGGATCGAAAAAATCGGCCAGTTCAAGCGTACAGCGGGTTCCGAATAGTGGATCGTCACCTCCCAGAAAGGGTGCGATCAGTGTATCGATTTCTTTTGACGATTTTAATGATTCGGCGGTGTCGTGCCAGATGATTAACTTTCCTGATGTGACGATTCGTCTTTCGATCTCCTTTTTGAATTCATCAAAGAAAACACCGACATAACCATCAATGGCGATGATAGGGTGTTGCATGATGATCTGAGCCAACGCGTCATAACCTGTTTTTATCTCGCCAGCTGCCGGAAAAGCCGGATAGAGATTGTACTCTTTTCCACTCGATGGTTGGAGCTTAGATGGCATTAAATATTGTTCTGTTTGTCTCCATTGATCAGAACCTGGGCTTTTTATAGCGAAGGATGGTTTCTTCGTATTCATTTAGTTTGTTTAAATGTATGAACAAATAGGTGCTTAAAAAAAGCTAAGGGCGAACCCCTAGCGATGAATATCGATCAGATAAGTAAACTTATCGGCTCGATAATAACAAATGTTGTATTCAATGATGCGTTCGCCCGGATCATAAACCTTGCGGACACGTTTTAAAATGGGCTCTCCTTTTTTGATTTCAAGCCGGACAGCAATATCTTTTGGCGCTGCCTGCGCACTGATTTCCTCTCGCGAAATGGCAGGGATGGTGGCAAAGTCGTGTTCGAGCATCTCATTGAGCGGACGGGTGTAATCTTCTTGTCCGGTCAATCCGATTCGTGGATGGAAATAAGAGATAAACTGTACCATCGGTCCGTCTTTCAATCCACGTAACCGTTCAAGTTTCACGATCTGGGTCCCGGGTTTGATGGAAAAAATCTGTGCGATCATCTCATCTGCATATACCCGGGCTACATGGATGTCGAAATTAATAAAGGGAATGCCTTTCTCGTTCATTTCCTGAGTGAAACTGGGCCAGTCGGTCAACCGCGTATTGACACTGCGCGAAGCTACCCGGGTGCCTATTCCCTTCTCCCTGACCAGCAATCCTTCGAACATAAGCTTGTGCATAGCCTGTCGAAGCGTATTTCTGGAAATCCCCAGTTTCTTCGCCAGATCTATCTCGTTGGGAAGCAGCTTCCCTTCAGCATAGTCCTCTTCAACAATCATATTTCTAAGCAGTTGCTCTACTTGAGCATGCAAGGGTAAGGCACTATTATGATCGATTGAAAACTCCATTATTTAATATCTTATAAATAGTTTGTATGGACAAGAGTACAAATATACAAACAAGTTCTACTGAATAAAAGTGATTTTGAATAATTTGTTAATAAATTTAGTGCGACTGTCGGAAGTTGTATATATTTTCCCCAATGTCGATTAACGGCAAGAGAAATTATTTTACATTTGCAACGTCACTGTTGGGGGTGCTCGAATCGTTCGGGCTGAGATGATACCCTGGAACCTGAGATGTGTAATAACAGCGTAGGAAAACGGTTTTTATGTTTCGAAATACACTGAACTATTTCAAATACAAGCCGCTTCGTTTACTACGAGACGGCTTTTTTATTTTGGAAACATCAAAAACAAAGTCTGTTTATCCTCGATAATCGTAATTTAAAAAAACTATTGAACGATGACAACAAGAGAAGAACTGATCAATGATTTGAAACGGGTACGCGAGCAGTCGCCGCTCGTACACAATATTACCAACTATGTGGTGATGAACAATACGGCCAATGCACTACTCGCTGTCGGAGCCTCGCCTGTGATGGCTCATTCGGTTGACGAGGTGGAAGATATGGTGAAGATTGCTTCATCGCTCGTCATCAACATCGGTACCTTGAGCAAAAAATGGGTAAAAGCCATGTTGCTGGCAAACAAAGCAGCGCATAAAAAAGGAATTCCCGTGGTGCTCGACCCGGTAGGGGCAGGGGCAACTCCATACAGAAATGAGGTTTGTGCAAAGATCATGGAAGAACATTGCCCGAAGATCATTCGTGGAAATGCATCCGAGATCCTTTCATTATCACTTCCTTCTACCAATACCAAGGGGGTTGATAGTCTCGATAAGGCTGAAGATACGATCGAATTCGCCAAGGATCTGGCCTATAACTATAAATCTATTATCGTTATCAGTGGTGCGGTAGATCATATCACCGATGGTATCCGTGTAGTGAAAATCAAAGGCGGTTCGCCTCTCATGGCGAGAGTGACGGGTCTGGGATGTACGTCGACTGCCATTATTGGCGCCTTTGCTGCCATTAATCCCGATCCTTTTAAAGCGGCCATTCATGCGATGAGGGTGATGAAAATTGCCGGAGAGATAGCCGCCGAAACGGCAAAAGGCCCGGGCTCTATGCAGCTTCAGTTTTTGGATGTGCTCTACAACCTATCCGACGAAGATATTATCAACCATTTTCAGGAAGCAGAATGAGACCTTTTGATCTAAGTCTTTACCTAGTGACCGATCAGTCGCTTTCGAAAGGACGATCGGTGGAATGGATTGTGGAGCAGGCCGTAGCGGGTGGCGTTACGATGGTACAGTTGAGGGAGAAAAATATCGCGACCCTCGACTTCCTTAACAAGGCCATCGCCCTGAAAAAGTTGCTTACACCTTATGGCATCCCGCTCATCATTAACGACCGTCTCGATATCGCACTGGCATCCGATGCCGATGGCCTCCATATCGGACAGAGCGATATGCCCTATCATATCGCCCGCGAAATATTGGGTAAGGATAAAATTATCGGCCTTTCGGTTGAAACTATCTCGCAGGCGAAGGAAGCCAATCTGTTGGATGTCGATTATATCGGCCTCTCGCCTGTCTTCTCAACCAATACCAAGACGGATATCAACACCCCATTGGGACTGGAAGGGATCGCTACCATCGCCTCCTTTTCTCGTCATCCCATGGTGGCTATTGGCGGCATCAATGTGGAAAATACCTCTTCTATTTTAAAAGCCGGTGCGCATGGTGTGGCTG
>JAHEYR010000150.1 GCA_023251485.1 Bacteroidales bacterium | reverse complement strand
TTGAAGAAGCCGGAGCATTGAAGGTAATAGGCAAAGATGGCAATGATTATACTACACCGTTTAAAAAAGGTGCCCAACTTACATTGGAAGAGGCGCTTAAAAATGATGTTTCACTGGCGATACTGAAAGCAAGAAGTCCTTCGTGTGGAAGTGGCAAGATTTACGATGGTACGTTTTCTGGTAAGTTGATTGATGGAAACGGTGTTACAGCCCAATTGTTGATTGACAATGGGATTAAAGTAGTTACTGAAAATGAAACCCTTCCGTCATTTCGACCGAAGGGAGAAATCCCTAAATAGGCAGCATCTATATGGAGATTTCTCCCTCCGATCGAAATGACGGAAACCCAATTTCTCTCTTCTTTTGGAATTACGGAATGGCTACTGGTTCTGTTTCGTAGAGACGCACAGCAATGTGTCTTTTGTCTTTTAATGCACCCATCCAAGACGCACTGCCGTGCGTCTCTACGAAAAAATGTGCTAATCTATTTTCAAAGCAGAATAATTACTAATTTGGACGTAGCTTTGCAAAAACATCTTTTTTATGCGACCATTTGTATCCCGTTTTACATTACTGCTTGGTATCCTGCTTATTCTAACAGGCATACTGTTAATCGTTGAGAATAAAAGCTCATTAGGATGGGTATTTATTCCGGTTGGTGTTGTCACTTTCGTCATCTCTTTTTTCAATGTCTTCAGAAAAGAGCCTGAGCATGAAGCAGGTGTTTTTATTGAACCGGATGCTGAAGAATTTGAAGATGAGGCCAACACGGATTCAACAAATAAATAAAACAACCATTCGTCAACTTATAAATTTGATCTCACTCCATTGATTCGTCAGGAAACCATACAAACCGTAATAGAAACCGCTCGTATTGAGGAGGTAGTGGGCGACTTTGTCTCCCTGAAAAAGAGAGGTGCCAATATGTGGGGCAATTGCCCTTTCCATAATGAGAAGACCCCATCGTTTTCAGTATCACCATCTAAAGGTATCTATAAATGTTTCGGGTGTGGCAAAGCAGGTACGGCTGTTAACTTCATCATGGAGGTTGAGAAGATTACGTTCCCTGAAGCCATTCGTTTTCTGGCTCGTAAGTACCAAATCGATGTTGAAGAGGAGCGTCAGACCGAAGAGCAGATCCAGGCAGGCAACGAGCGCGAAAGCCTGTTGCAGGTCACGGCCTTTGCTCAAAAATATTTTACAGAACAGCTGCTGAACACCGACGAAGGAAAATCGGTGGGTCTCTCCTACTTTCGCGAAAGAGGAATTACCGACGAGTCCATCGCCAAGTTTCAGTTGGGATATTGCAACAACAGTTGGGACGACTTTACAAAACACGCGCTGGCGGAGGGTTACAAACTCGACTTCCTAGATAAAACAGGACTCTCAATTGTAAAACCCGATGAGAAAAAGCAATTTGACCGGTTCAGAGGTCGGGTGATGTTCCCGATTCTCAATCTTACAGGTCGTGTAATTGGGTTCGGTGGACGGATCATGACCACCGATAAGAACAAACCCAAATATGTAAACTCGCCGGAGTCCGAAATTTACAATAAGAGTCACACACTCTATGGAATATTTCAGGCCAAGAGTGCAATCGTATCAAAAGATAACTGCTTTCTGGTTGAAGGATATACGGATGTCATCTCTTTGCATCAGTCGGGTATTCATAATGTTGTGGCCTCATCAGGCACTTCGCTTACCAACGACCAGATCAAACTGATTAACCGGTTTACCCAAAACATCACCATCCTTTACGACGGTGACTATGCCGGTATCAAAGCTTCGTTTCGTGGGATCGACATGATTCTGGAACAGGGGATGAATGTAAAAATCGTTCTGTTTCCTGATGGTGAGGATCCTGATTCTTTTGCTCGCAAACACCGTTCGCAAGAGGTCATTGAGTTTATTGAAAAGGAGTCGTCCGATTTCATCACCTTTAAAACCAATCTGTTATTAGGTGAATCTGGCAAAGACCCTATCAAACGAGCCAACCTGATCAAGGAGATTGTTCATTCTATTTCGCTCATTCCTGATAAGATTATTCGTCAGGTCTATATTCGTGAGTGCTCGTCACTGCTCAGCATAGAGGAGCTGATTTTAAATACTGAGGTCAATAAACTGCTCCGCCAGAAGTTCATCAAGGAGAACTCGCTTGATCAACAGTCTGTTCCTGAACAGCAGATCGTTATTCCGCCTGAACCGCAAAAGCAAAATGAGCCGAGCGATGTAGAAAACCAGGAACGCGAAATCATCCGGTTGTTGCTGACCTATGGACATACTGATATCTTCTTTGAACACGAAGATGAGTTTAAACAGATGGCGGAAGTCCCGGTTAAAGTGGCACTCTTTATTGTCAACGACTTATCGAACGATGAGATTACTTTTGAAAATCCGGTGTACCAGTTTATCTATGAAGCTTATCAAACTTCTTTGAAAGAAGAGACCGTAATCGATCAACAATTCTTTTTACACCATCCCGAGAGTGTGGTTTCAACCATGGCAGCCGAGTTGTTACTTACACGTTATGAGGTGAGTGCAGCAGGGTGGGAGAAGCACAACATCTTTGTAAAAGAAGAACCTAGCCGTTTAAAACAGGTGGTGATGCGTTCGCTTCTGGCCATGAAAGCCCGAAAGGTAGAGCAGATGCTGGACGAAATTCAACACAAATTGCGCAATGCAACCGATGATGAGGAGTCGATGAATCTACTACAGCAATTCCAGACACTCAAAACGATCAGTATGCAGATTCAATCGCAGGAGCTGGGAAGAGTTGTAACCAAATAAATATAATGTGCTGATTTGCTAATGGGTTAATGTGCTAATCGGATATAGCGAAGGCATGAAATAATTATAAAAAACTGAACCAGAAAAACTATTTAATCTCAAATCCCAATTACACCATGATAACTCCTCCCTATTTAAAAAAAGGCGATTCCATTGCCATTGTTGCTCCGGCCCGCAGTGTTACCATCGAAGAGATGATGCCTGCTATCAATCTCTTTGAAGAGTGGGGGCTCAATGTGGTGTTGGGCAATAACCTTTTTCGTTCGCATAATCAGTTTTCAGGGACAGAGGAAGAGCGGGCTGAAGATTTTCAAGCGATGCTTGATAACGATGCGATCAAAGCGATCATCTGTGCCCGTGGAGGTTATGGCATTGTCAGGATTATTGATCTATTGAGTTTCGATCGGTTTGTTGAACACCCTAAATGGATTGTGGGATACAGCGACATTACTATTTTTCATTCGCACATCCATACCTGCTTTGGCATTGAGACCCTTCATGCAACCATGCCGATCAATGTCTTTGCCAACCACAACTACGATGCAACTGAAAGCATGCACGACGCGTTGTTCGGGAAACCGATTTCGTATCAGATTGCAACCGATTCGCATTCAAGAGTGGGAGAGGGGACAGGAGAACTGATTGGTGGAAACATCTCTATTCTTTACAGTTTGAGTGCCACTGAATCAGATATTAACACCGATGGAAAAATTCTGTTTATTGAAGATCTGGATGAATATCTTTATCATGTAGATCGCATGATGCTGAACTTAAGGCGATCGGGTAAATTGACAAATCTGGCTGGGTTGATGATTGGTGGATTAACCGATATGAAAGATAACACCATTCCCTTCGGTGCTACGGCTGAAGAGATTATCCTGGAAGCGATAGAAGGGACTGATTATCCGGTATGTTTTGGATTCCCGGCAGGTCATCTGGATGATAACCGGGCACTCATTTTCGGTAGGGAAGTTACATTGAAGGTTTCTGAAGATCAGTCTACGGTTGTTTTTAAGTAGAGACGCACGGCTGTGCGTCTCAGATGGTTGCATTAAAAGACAAGAGACGCACGGCCGTGCGTCTCTACGAAAAAGATGATGAGTTAGTTACTTACTGTATTGATCGAAGACCTTGCCAAGACTATTCTGACAAACCTTACAATAGACCATGTGGCGAGAATACATAATACAATCGACCTGCGGACGATACATTTTCTTAGGCGTATAACCTGCACCTTCGAAAGCACCCACTTTATCTTTGTATTTCTCTTTAGAAAAGAATTCACTCTCCTTATTTAACTCTTTCACAAACAGCGCTTCCATCACTGGTTCAGGCAACAACGCCTTGCGGATACTATCGCGGGTTTTCTGAATGGCATAACCATATTTATCAAAAGCATCTTTGTTCCAGGGTGTAGGTAGGGGAGTACCCGGCTCAACCAAATCCTTCCATTTCAGGTTTTGCTTATCGAACATGGCGGTAATGTTGGTTTCCCAAGGCTCAACTTTAACATCCGGGACCTCATAAGCCACAGCAGAAGTATAATATTCGTCAGCCAATGCAGCGATATGATGTCCCAATTCATGAATCATGATGTACTCGGCAAACTTGTTATCAGCAGATACCGTGGTGTACAATCCGTAAATTCCACCTCCACCATATGTCTTTTCATTAATCAGAATCACCGTAAAGTCGTAAGGAACAGCCGATGCGACATCTCTAACCGTTTTGTTTTCATATGTCAACGCATAACGTTCAGAGTCAAAACTGCTGTAATGAACACCCAGTGGCGAACGTTTATAAATATTGTGGTGTGGCTTGCAAACGCCTGATACTTCAGAAGGTGTTTCAACTGCCCGGACATTAAAATCATTTTTTCTCGATTTAAAAGGCTCAGCACTAAACAGTGCATCGGTAAGACGTTTAGCATCTTTCCTAAACTTCTCCATTTCGGCTTTTGTATAGCCATCACCCAGAATGACCAGGTCGAGCTTCTGTTCAGGTTTCCCATTTTCAAAGATGACATCCACCTTATTAGCATGAACTAATTCAGCCTTGTTTACCTGTCGGGAAGCAGGATCGATATCTGTAGACCAGATAGGTTCGAACTGATTTCTGGCATCACGTTTTTTCACAATCACAGTAACCGGTTTTAACGGCCATGGAAAACGAAGTGACTCCTGAAAAGTTCCCCATTCCTTTTTAGCCTCGGGAGTACTTTGCCATTCGCCAAAGACATTAGCGAAGCCTCTGGAATAGAGTAAAACTTTGCTCTCCTTGTCGATAACCTGAAAGAAATATGAGCCCAGTTCCAGTCTGTCAATCAGCTTGGTTTTGCTTCCCGGCCAGACACCATCATTCACAGCCTGATCAACAGAGATGTGTTCTTCGGTAGCATTACCGTTATGAAAGAGATCGAGACGCATCGTTTTATCCTGAAAGAAGGAATCAAACTTCACATCTCCTTTGTCGGCTACCACAATGCGATTGGGACTAGTGGCAGCGGGTTTATTGGGAGTCTGCTTGCACGAAATCAGTGCCATGGCAGACATTAGAATAATACAAAAACGTTTCATGTTGCGTGGATTAAAATTTTTGATGAAGGTAGAAATAAATCTGAAAATTTATTGATTTTCAAGTCAACAAAAGATTTTATCTGACAACCTCAATTTCAAGTTGTTGTTGGTTTCTCCAGATCGTAAATCTCAACGATGGCGAGGAGGTGTCTTCAGCATAAGTAGATAAAAACTCGCTCAACGAATTGGTCTCTTTTTTCTTCACTTTCAAGATCACATCATTTGGTTGAAGGCCTAATTTGATCAAAGGAGATTTGGCATCAATATGTTGAACCAAGATCCCGGCTTCACGTGTCATACCGGTGGCCGATATCTCACTCAAACCCTTTAACTTTTTAAGCTTAGCACCTCTCCAGTTGATGATCTGATCGTCATTATCTTTCGTTTCCATCGTTACTAAATCCGGGATGACCGGTGTTTTAGCAAGTGCCTTCAAACGAGGAATGGTAACACCAAACTGGTTCATTGGAAAGTTTTTAAACCCAATATTGAATGCCAGAGAGCCTTTCTTTACGCTAAAATCACCTTGTGAAGGATTTTCAAACAATGGATTCCCGGCCAAAGAGTGTTGATCTGTGCCATTAGCCTTCGCTTTTAACAACGCATTGTCATTTGGAAAGAGATTCAGGTCTATTTTCGTACCCCAACTATTTATCCAGACCGGTTTATATTCGGTACAGACGATGTTATTTCTGAATTCGTCCATTGAATTCAGAAACCAGACATGCGGATGAAATGAATTATTAACCAGAATGTTGTTATAAGCAATCCGATGAAATCCTTCTCTGAACTTGAGTCCCCCATTTAAACAGAGATTATTGTAAATGATATAGTTGGACGAACCATCATCGAGATCGATATCCCAACCTCTATCACAGCGCATCCGGTTGTTATGCAATCGTGTGGGCTTATAGGCATCGGCCAGAATAAGTGCAGGATGTTGAGCTGCAATCTGATCCATTGTTTTACGATCAGGATGCCAATACCGATCGCGTCCCCATGAATTGAAAGAACCATGGTCGCCGGTTTCGAGAACAGAATTAAAGACATCGTTAAAAGCGATATCATGTCCGCCCCAGGTTCCATCGCAAACATTGATGCCGGCACGTGGAATATCATAAATGGAATTATGACTGATGGTTATCTCTGAAGCCATACTCAGGTTAACACCTGCCGACTGCTTCTCAATCTGACCGATATCGTGAATCAGATTTTCTGTAATGGTGCAGAGAGCAGGATAATCAGGAGTCTTTGGACCAATCAACGTATCCATCTCTGATAACGGAACAAATAGCCGGTACTCAAAAGCAGGGGAGCGAACAGCATCTGGGCTTCCTACCAGATTAACAGCCGTAGCTCCGGCATCATGAATATGGTTTCCTTTGATGGTTACATTGCGATTGTAGTTGTTGATAAAGACAACATTGCCACCAAGATATTCGAAGTTACAGTTTTCAACAGTCACCTTTTCAGCACCTTCGATCAATACAGCACCCTGTCTGTAGATTGCCCAGTCGCTACGCAACAGCTGTTCGCGGGTTTTCATAAAAGTACGCAGGGTGTGTTGAAAAGTGATTCCCTTGACCACAACATTTGCAACCGGCTGAGTACGCGATCCTTTGATAGTAAGGATATTTTCGAGTGAGGATACTTCAAATAGTGCCTTTGCCAGTTCTACCCCGGCTCCGGGTTTATAATAAATAAAACCACTCGCCTTATCGTAAAACCACTCGCCGGGAGCATTCAACTCTTCCATTACGTTTTCAATAAAACCAAATTTTGGATGGTATCCATAATTGTTTCGGTTTGCCTGATACCCTCCGGTAAGAGATGGTTTTCCATTAGCATCAACAGAATCTATTATAAAATGATAGCTTCCCCATAGTCCAGAATGCATACGGTGGACATAGGCACCTTGTGGATGTTTGTAGCTTTTAAGTCGTTCGGCACTTAAAATATCTTCTGCATAACCATGCCAGGGTAGGATGGAGGCATCATAATCAGGATAGCGAGCCAATATCTGAGGTTTTCCATCTGCAAAAAGCTGATCGAAGGTTAAGTTCTTCTCAAC
>JAHEYR010000149.1 GCA_023251485.1 Bacteroidales bacterium | reverse complement strand
CGATGTAATGATTGATGTTTGTTTTGTCGGATTATGTGGTAGTGATTTAAATTCGTTCAGAGGACTAATGCCATTGGTTACTTTCCCTCGTATTCCGGGACACGAAATAAGTGGTAAGGTTTTGGCAAAAGGGGCTGATGTTCCTGATACCATAAAGATTGGTGATCTTGCAACAGTTTCTCCTTATACAAGTTGTGGCGTTTGTCCGGCATGTAAGGCAGGAAGAGAAAACACATGTGAGAATAACAAGACCTTTGGTGTTCAGCGTGATGGCGCAATCACCGAAAGAATTGTAGTCCCTTTCGAAAAGGTTTTTATAAGCCATATACTTACATTACACGAGCTTGCATTGGTAGAGCCACTTAGTGTAGGTTATCATGCTGCCAACAGAGGCCGGGTAAATGAGCAGGATACCGTTTTGATATTTGGTTGCGGAGCTATCGGTATGGGCGCAGTATGTGCTTCCGTTCGGAAAGGTGCTACTGTAATTGCAGTTGATGTTGATGATACCAAGCTTGAAAGTGCCAGGGTTTTTGGTGCTACTTATGTAATTAATGCCCTTAAAGAGGATGTCAGGAAGCGTGTTGCTGAGATTACAAATAATGAAGGGGTAAGTATTGCTATTGAAGCTGTTGGGAATGGTGAAACTTTTAAGTTAGCCATTGCTTCAGTTTGTTTTTCAGGACGAGTTGTGATGATTGGATATGCAAAAGGAGAAACCAGTTTGGATACACAGCAAATCATCAAAAAAGAGTTGGATGTGCTTGGATCAAGAAATGCATTGCGTGTATTTCCGGCAGTAATAAAGATGCTTGAACGTAGAGAAAAGCCTTTTGCTAATATGATTACTAAAATCTATCCCTTTAATGAAACCCCCAATGCATTGAAAGATTGGAATGCAAACCCGGGTATTGTTTCAAAGTTCTTAATCGATATCAAAGCTTAACTCAGATTAATTCATATTAACCCAAATCGACAACAATGAAATCAGGAACTTTTACAAAGATTGGACTTTCAAGTCTTCTGGCGTTAGTCCTAACCCTATCTGTCTATGCCCAGCAAGGCAATGAGAAGGCGACAGATGGAAAGTTTAAGCCAACCGATGCATCGCTTAAACAATATCAATATCCACAATGGTTTTTAGATGCCAAGTTTGGTATCTGGGCACATTGGGGGCCTCAGGCGGTTCCTCGTCAGGGCGACTGGTATGCACGACAGATGTACGAAGAGGGAAGTGCAGATTATAAATACCATGTTGCAAATTATGGACATCCTTCTAAATTTGGTTATAAAGACATTATTCCATTGTGGAAGGCCCAGAAATGGAATCCTGAACAACTGATGGCGTTGTATAAAAAAGCGGGTGCTAAATATTTTGTGAGTATGGGTACGCATCATGATAACTTCTTCCTGTGGAATTCAAAGATTCACAAATGGAATGCAGTAAACATGGGCCCTCAAAAAGATGTTGTAGGAATATGGCAAAAGGCTGCTCAGAAAGAAGGACTTCGTTTTGGCGTTTCAGAACATTTAGGTGCCAGTTATACATGGTATCAGCCTAGTCACGGAGCCGATAAAACGGGTCCAATGACAGGTGTGGCATATGATGGAACAGATCCTAAATATGCTGATCTTTACCATAATAAAACTGCAGCTGATGATAAAGGGTGGTTGACAAATAATCCTGAGAATCAAAAAGAGTGGTTGAGTTGTATTGAAGAGCTGATTGATAACTATCACCCTGATCTTTTGTATTCTGACAGCGGATTGCCTTTTGGTGATGTAGGTAGAGAAATGATTGCACATTATTATAACGCTGATATCAAAAAGAATAATGGAAAATTAGAGGCCGTCTATAATTGCAAGCAACCTTCATTTGGTATGTGGGCTCAGGATGTGGAGCGTGGCGTTTTGGATTCCATCAGTCCTTACCCATGGCAAACCGATACATCTATTGGCGATTGGTTTTATCGTACAGGACAGAAATACAAGAGTTCGCTTGAAATCATTCAGATGCTTGTTGATATTGTAAGTAAAAATGGTAACCTCCTGATCAATATTGTACAGACACCAGAAGGCGATTTGGAGCCTGATATGCTGAAGACACTGGAAGATATTGGCGACTGGACGAAAGTAAATGGTGAAGGTATCTATGGAACCCGTCCATGGAAAGTATTTGGCGAAAGACCTGCAAAAGCAGAGTCTGTTGTTAAAAGAAACCGGTTTGATGAGAATTTTAAATTCTCGGCTAAAGAAATCCGTTTTACTACCAAAGGAAATACCCTTTATGCTTTCTGTTTAGGCATTCCAACTGAGGATATTCGCATACTCTCTTTGGGTAAAAATTCCAAACTGGCTACAAAAGCAATTGCTTCAGTTAAATTGCTGGGAAGCAAAGCTAAGGTGGAATGGAAACAGGAAAGTGATGCTTTGGTAATATCTATACCTGCAAATACATCGGCTGTACCTGTAAGTGGATTTAAGATTGAATTTAAAAAGTAAGTTCACAACTGATGTGGTGCAACTAAATTAATTTAAATTTGCTGTCGGGTTTTGTTTACCCGGCAGCATTTTTACATTTCAGTAAACCGATTTAAAATATCATTGTTTTCAAAAAGTAATAGTCATGGAATATAAGAAGGAAGTAAACTATACCAGCTTTAAACGGTTTTGCAAAACGTTGGAGCTTCAAAATGATCCTGAATTGATTGAAGACTACAAAAAAGTTCATGCTGCCGGAGCGGCCTGGCCTGAGATCACTCAAGGAATGAAAGATGTGGGTATTCTGGATATGGAGATCTATCTTTTTGGAACACGTCTTTTCATGATTATGGATACCGTTCCTGATTTCGATCACGATAAAGCGATGACGTTGTTGGCTACAAAACCCCGTCAGAGTGAATGGGAAGCACATGTTTCGAGATTTCAGAAAACTTCAGCTGATGCTACTGCAGATGAAAAATGGCAACTGATTGAACGTATTTATCGGTTAGATTAGTAGTGAAGTCAACGATACGATAAAGTTATCTTGTTTATCTCCTTGTACTTATGAATCCAACTAATCAAAGAGCCGTTGCATTGGATGCGTTACGCGGATATGCAATTTTTACCATGATTCTATCAGGCAGTATTGTCTTTGGAATTCTCCCGGGATGGATGTATCATGCACAGGTTCCACCACCATTGCATCAATTTATTCCCTCTATCCCAGGAATAACATGGGTAGATTTGGTATTCCCATTCTTCTTATTTGCCATGGGGGCTGCTTTCCCTTTTGCAATGACAAAGAAGATAGATAGCGGGGTTTCGAAAACCAGATTGGTTGTTGATGTTCTAATAAGAGGTTTGCAACTGGCATTTTTTGCAATCTTTATTGAACACATGTTTAGTTACAATATCAGCAGTCCTCCTGATAACAGAGCCTGGTTGATATCGCTGAGTGCTTTCGTCTTGATGTTTGTCATGTTTATGAAATTACCCTGGACGTTAAGTGAAACATGGCAATGGCTTATTAAAATAGGCGGTTTTGTTGTTAGCATGATCTTGATGCTTACCATAACCTATGCAAAAAACCGACAGTTCAGTCTGGATTCATGTGATGTAATAATCTTGATTCTGGCAAATGTATCAGTCTTTGGATCCATTATCTGGCTATTTACAAGAGGAAAACCAATGTATAGGATTGCAATTCTCCCTTTTATTATGGCCATATTTTTATCTTCAGGAATAGAGGGGAGTTGGGCTAAGTGGGTGTTTAATTTAACACCGTTCCCATGGCTCTATCGATTTGATTTTCTGAAATATCTCTTTATTATTATCCCCGGAACCATTGCGGGTGAATACATGATGGAATGGATTCGGGCGAATAAGAATAATCAAACAAATAGTTTGTCGGGTAAAACTAATTCCGCACTATTATTAACTGATCTATTGCTGTTGATTGTTCTGAATGTCGTTTTTTTATATGCAAGGTATTTGGTGTTGAATTTAGTAACCTCCATTTCCTTATTGTCAGTAGCTTATGTTTTAATAAAGAAAGAGCAATCAAATTATGCTCCTTTGTGGAGAAACCTATTTATAGCAGGGATGTATTTATTATTGCTGGGCCTCTTTTTTGAAGCTTTCGAAGGGGGGATCAAAAAGGACTTCGCTACATTTAGTTATTACTTTGTGACATCGGGACTTGCATTTTTGTCATTAATTATATTCTCTATCTTTTGCGATTACTGGAAGTATCAAAAGGGATTATCCTTTTTGATTTTATCAGGTCAAAATCCTATGATTGCTTATGTTTCAGGCTCGTTGGTGTTGTGGCCCCTCTTAGGATTAACCCGGCTCGATCATATTCTAAATCTGATGAATGTAAATCCCTGGTTCGGATTTCTTAAAGGTGTTATATTTACAATGATTGTAATGCTTTTTGCTTCATTTTTTACGAAGAAGAAAATATTCTGGCGAACCTAACTTGTTCTGTGAGCGAGTTATATTATTTAACTTCGGCCTTCTTCCGTCTGTGATTTTCGTCGTAAACATTTTTACCTTTCTGCCGTTTATATTTGTTGGGTAAACTCAAAAAATCATACGCTTATGAAGGCCAAAAATATATTGGATGCTAAAGGACGAAAGATTTTTAGCATTAATGAGCATACGACTGTTGCAGAAGCTGTTTCCGAGATTGTAGAACTCAATATCGGGCTGGTTATTGTACGAGATGATGAGGGGGCGTTGGTTGGAGTTCTTTCTGAACGCGATGTGATTAAGAAGTGTGTATTGTTTAATCTGGATCAGCACACACTATTGGTTAAAGATATTATGACTGCAAGACCTGATATCTTTGTTGCCGATGAGGAAGACGATCTTCAGGACTTGATGAATACGATGACTGAGAACAGAATTCGTCACCTTCCTATCTTTAAACATGGGGAACTATCAGGAATGATTTCTATCGGTGATATCCTAAAGAATTTACTTGATATGAAAGATCATACCATTAAGACTTTGTCTGATTATATTTCGGGAAGCTATCCGGGATAAAAAATAATGTGCTAATTCAGTAATGTGTTTATGTGTTAATGGAAGAAAGAACAGATTACTGGGTATATAAGAAATAAAAGGTGATAGAACGTTTATACAAAGTTCTATCACCTTTTATTATTTCAGCTTTGACTTATTTTGTTTTAGCCAATTCTTTTTCAAGCAATGTAACCATTTCGTCAAGTTGTGTAATCACAGCCTTGATAGTTTCTGGTTTCGATAAATCAACGCCGGCTTTCTTTAACTGCTCCATAGGATAATCATTACCACCCGATTTCAATAAAGTTAAATATTTGTCGGTTGCTTTTTGTTTATCTTCTTTGCTCCCCATTGTAACGCTCTTATAGATCTGAGCAGAGGAGGCAAAGCATGTTGCATATTGGAACACATAATAAGGGGTGTGATAGAAATGGGGAATACGAGCCCAAATTAAATTGTACAGTGGTTCTGGTGCATGTGCATCTCCATAATAGGCCTTGTATAGGTCGGCAATAATACCATTCAATACATCAATCGTAATAGGTTCTCCTTTTTCAACTAGGGCATGTGCACGTAGTTCGAAATCAGCAAAGAGTGATTGGGTATAGAATGTTCCCACAATGTTATCAATGGCATGTGTTAACAATGCAATTCGCTCTTTGGGGTCCGTTGTTTTTGCTAACATATAATCGAGCAGGAGTCTTTCATTAAAGGTAGAGGCTACTTCGGCAACAAAGATAGTGTAGTTATGGGTTGCAAAAGGCTGGCTCTCACTTGAAAGAACAGAATGTAAGGTGTGTCCTAGTTCATGAGCTAAAGTGAAAACATGATCCAGTGTTTCGTTGTAATTTAACAACATATAAGGGTGAACACCATAAACATTGCTGGAGAAAGCACCAGTCGTTTTGCCGGTATTTTCATATACGTCAAGCCATCCTGCGGAGACAGCTTTCTCCATTTTAGCTTCATAATCTTTTCCTAAAGGCGAGACTGTGGCTAACACCATCTTCTTGGCATCCTCATAAGGATACTGTTTGTCAAAGTTGACCAAAGGTATCTGACTATCATAACCATAATATTTTTCCAGTCCCAGTGCTTTTGCTCTAAGTTTCATAAAGCGTTGTAGCGGAGCAGAATTTTCTCTAACCGAATTAACCAGATTCTTATAAACATCTTCCGGAATATTATTTCCATCCAGTTTCGCTTGTAAGCATGAGGTATAGTGTCTGGCTTGTGCCTGTGCCCAGTCGGCCTGACAAATTGCATTATAAACAGAAGCTATCGTGTTTTTCTGTGCATCATACATTCCATAATGAGCAAGGAAAGCTGTGCGGCGGTCTGCCTGGTTTCTGTTTGTTGCCAGAATCTGACTATATGCACCTGGGGATAATACAACATCCTTTCCATCAGATAATTTAATGGTGGGATATTTAATATCCGCCGTGGTAATCATGGTGTAAATGTCGGATGGCGTTTCGTCCAGTTGAGAGAAATAGGAGAGTAGCTGCTCTTTGGGTTCGTCAAGTACATGTTTTTGTTGACGATAGAGGTCCATGAGGCCAAAGTTATAAATCTTCAGCTCTGGTGTCTGATCTATCCATTGACGCATAGTCGCTTCAGGAATGGTCAGCATCTCAGGATTTATCCAGGCTGTTGCCGTTCCAAACTTTGAAAACAGAATTTGAACCTGTTGTACCTTCGCACCAAATTCTGTATTTCGGTTGTCAACGTTTTTCATCAATCCGGGATACTGATAAACTTTGTAAGCCAGAATGCCCATCTCATCTTGTAGCTTCATCGCTTTTAGTAATTGCTGAGGACCCTGTTTCAGTGTTCCCTTTAGTGCAGCAATCTCATCCATCTTATCGCTAACCTGTTTTAGGGCTATAGTCCATTCATCCCAATTCTTGAAAATATCATTAAAATTCCATTTGTATTGTGCCGGAATCTCATCGCGGTTCAGTGATCTTTTTTGAGCCATAACTTTATTATTTGTAAACAATGCAACCATTATAACAGCTGCAATAGTGAGTAATAATCTTTTTTTCATACCTCTTAGTTTGCGTTAGTGTTATATTTTTGATCTGATAAAGATAAAAAAATAATGCTCCCGCTTTAGACGAGAGCATTATGGGCATTGAAAAATAATATTATAAGCCTAGTTTCTTGGCAATCTTAGCAGGAATCGCTTTTTTGTTTACCATGATATCAGTAGTTTTGTACTTGACAAAAGGAACAGAAGCATAGAAATAACCACCAAATTTGTTGCTGTTTGCATTCCATGAGTTTTTAACAATGTAGAAAGGATTCCCTTCATGATCTTTGGCCGTACCGATGATATGAAGGCCATGATCATCAGTGGTTTCATAGTTGTCGAAAGCCTCTTGACGCATCTCTTGCGTGATATTCTTTTCTTTGATAGGTGCTGTTTTAGG
>JAHEYR010000148.1 GCA_023251485.1 Bacteroidales bacterium | reverse complement strand
CTGGGCCGTATACATCAAGTTGCGAAGCTCAATTTCGTTTAATGGAGAAGCAATAGTTAGATTAGGTACACAACGCAGATAGGCCAGATCGTAGACTCCATGATGCGTAGCACCATCTTCGCCTACAATACCTCCACGATCCAGACAGAATACCACATTCAGATTCTGCAATGCCACATCATGAATGACCTGATCGTAGGCACGCTGCATAAATGAAGAGTAGATATTACAGAAAGGAACCATTCCTCTGGTAGCCAATCCGGCAGAGAAGGTAACCGAATGTTGTTCGGCAATACCCACATCGAAAGTACGGGTTGGCATCTTAGCCATCATCAGATTTAGTGAGCAACCTGAAAGCATCGCAGGAGTGATACCCACTATCTTAGGATTCTGTTCAGCCAGTTCAATAATGGTTTTACCAAATACCGTCTGATATTTTGGAGCCAATGATTTGCACTTCTTATCTTCAATAATCTCTCCGGTATCAGGATTAAAGATGCCGGGAGCATGGAATTTCGTTTGATTCTTTTCAGCAACAGAAAAGCCTTTACCTTTTGTTGTAATAACATGAAGAAGCTTAGGTCCGGTAAGGTTTTTCATGTCGTTCAACAACTTGGTCAGGTGAACGACATCATGTCCATCAACAGGACCAAAATATCTGAAGTTGTAGGCTTCAAATAAGTTGCTCTTCTTTAATAGCGTATGCTTCACGGCATTTCCAATCTGTCGAACTACTGCACGAGAATTTTTTCCATAACGGGTATTGCCGCCCATCAGGTTCCAAACCTTATCTTTGAGACGATTGTAAAACCGCGAGGTAGTTATATCGGTAAGGTATTCTTTAAAAGCCCCAACGTTTTTATCAATGGCGATGCCATTATCGTTGAGAATCACCAGAAGGTTGGCTTTTGAAACACCCGCATTATTGATCGCTTCGAATGCCTGTCCACTTGTCATAGAACCATCACCAATTACAGCGATATGTTGTCGTTTGTTGTCGTTCAGTAGTTGAGAAGCAATAGCCATCCCTAATGCTGCAGAGATAGAAGTCGATGAATGACCAACGCCAAAGGCATCGTATTCGCTTTCACTCATCTTAGGGAAGCCACTGATGCCTTCGAGCATGCGGTTTAAATGAAAAACATCTTTCCTTCCGGTAAGGATTTTATGGGCATAGGCTTGATGACCAACATCCCATATCAGCTTATCATAAGGTGTATTGAAAACATAATGAATGGCAACAGCAAGTTCAACTACCCCTAAACTGGCACCCAGATGTCCGGGATTGGCAGAGGTAACATCGATAATCAGTTGCCGTATCTCCTCACACAAGCGAGGAAGATCAGTGTCTTTCAGCTTTTTTAAATCGGCCGGAGAATATATTTTGGAGAGTAGCTCGCCTTGGTTGGGAACCATAGTTATCGTCTTCGTTACAAACTACAAAGTTATATTTTTTAAGCAAATCTCTCAGAAGTATAATCGAGAAAAGAAGTTAATGCGTTACAACAACCCCAACTCAAGTAAAGCGGCTTCGGAGATCATATCTTTCGACCATTCGGGTTCAAAAACAATCTGGACAACCGCATCTTTGATTCCCTCAATCTCCTTAATCCTATCCTGGACTTCAATGGGAAGCGACTCGGCGACCGGACAGTTTGGAGCTGTCAGGGTCATTTCAATATTAGCAACAAAGTCGTCGTTGATATCGATTTTATAAATTAATCCCAGATCATATATATTTACAGGTATCTCCGGATCGTATATCTCTTTTAAGACATCGATTACCTTACTACCCAAGTCGAGCAACAGTGCTTTGTCAGCCATAGTGTTAATTTGTTAAGGATGCTTTGGTCTTGAAGGCCAGAGCATACAATTTAATTTGTTTAATCATAGAGAGTAAACCGTTTGAACGAGTGGGTGACAGATGCTCTTTCAAACCGATATTATCAATAAAGCTCATATCGGCAGCTAATATCTCATCGGGAGTATGTCCTGAAAGCACCCTGATCAACAAGTTAGCAATACCCTTCGTGATAACAGCATCACTATCTCCTGAAAAAGTAATGATCTTTCCATCAAAGTCAGCATTTAACCAAACCCTCGACTGACAACCCTTGATGAGGTTATTTTCAGTTTTATACTTTTCATCGATCACCGGTAGTGTTTTACCAAGTTCGATGATGTAGTTGTATTTATCCATCCACTCGTCAAAATTGGAGAACTCATCAACGAGCATGGCTTCTTTATCTGCAATAGTCATAATTATGAAAACAAAAATCAGTTAGTAACAATCGTTTTTCTTATTAACAGCAAAATTAATCAATAGATTGAAAAAAGTGCTCTTTTTTAAGAGATTAGTGTTACCGGACGCTTATTTATAAAAACATCTGTTTAACGCGACGGATACCAGCTATTAACTGATCGATCTCTTCGGTGGTGTTATAAAATGAGAAGGAGGCGCGCATAGTGCCGGGGATACCGAACCGATCCATGAGCGGCTGGGCACAATGATGGCCGGTCCGAATGGCAATGCCCAGCTGGTCTAAGATGGTTCCGGCATCGAAAGGATGGATCCCATCGACAAGAAACGAAATCAGACTTGCTTTATGTGGTGCAGTGCCAATAATCGTGATGCCACCCTCTTTGATCATCTGTTCGGTAGCATATTGCAGTAGTGCATGTTCTTGCGCTTCAATAGCATCCCACCCTATGTTATCCAGATAGTCGATCGCCACGCCTAATCCGATAGCATCAGCAATACTTGGCGTACCGGCTTCAAATTTATAAGGCAGTTCATTAAAGGTCGTTCCTTTAAAGGAGACCTCTTTGATCATCTCCCCTCCACCCTGATAGGGAGGCATCTGATCGAGCAGAGACTTGCGGCCATACAATCCACCAATACCTAAAGGACCATACATTTTATGACCGGAGAAACAATAGAAGTAACAATCAAGAGCCTGTACATCAACCTTCCCATGAGGTAAACCCTGAGCGCCATCAATTAAAATGGCAACACCTTTTTCGTGGGCCACCTTTATCATTTCGGCAATAGGATTGATGGTGCCTAAGGCATTCGAGATATGTGCTACGGCAACAAGCTTCGTGCGATTGGTAATCAGTTTCGTATAAGCTTCAAAATCGAGTACTCCATTATCAAAGACAGGAATAACTTTCAGAATCGCTTTCTTACGCTGACAAAGCATTTGCCAGGGAACAATATTAGAATGATGCTCAATCGTTGAAACAATAATTTCGTCACCTTCATTTACAAACGCCTCACCAAAAGAGAAAGCCACCATATTGATGGATTCAGTGGTTCCACGTGTGAAGATCAATTCACTTGAATCAGCAGCATTCAGAAAAGATGCCATCTTCTTGCGAACATCTTCATAGGCTTCAGTTGCAACCTGGCTTAGATGATGGACGCCACGGTGCACATTAGCGTTGTAACCTTTATAGTAATCTACCAATGCATTGATAACCTGTTGTGGCTTTTGCGTGGTGGCGGCATTATCAAAATAGACCAGCGGTTTACCATGAACCTTTTGGCTCAGGATAGGGAAATCGTTGCGGATGGCGTTCAGATCAAGTTTCGTATTCATTACCGTTTGTGGTTCTGAAGTGTATGTTTAATATTATGTCAGCTGAATGTTCGACAGATCGATCACACAGGGAGCATTATTTTGATATTTACAGTGCAAAGCACAATCGTCGCAGGTAGAGAGCTCCCCGCGCAGGCGCTTACGTACCATCTCATTGATACGCTCAGCCAGAACAGGAATACGGATCTGGTTGATCACCTCGCCGGCAAAGGCATAAAGTAGCAGGGCACGTGCTTCATCCGCAGGAATCCCCCGTTGGCGCATATAGAAGATCGCCGACTCATCAAGCTGACCGATCGTTGCTCCATGCGAGCACTTTACATCATCAGCATAGATCTCGAGAAATGGTCTCGAATCCATTGCAGCTTTATCGGTAAGCAATACGTTTCGGTTTTTCTGATAAGCCAACGTATGTTGCGAATCTTTACGTACCATCACATGACCATTGAAAACGCCTGTAGAGCTATCATCCAATATTCCCTTAAACAACTCATTGCTGGTTGAGTTTGGCTTGATATGATCAACAAAAACATGGTTGTCGATATGTTGGTTTTTATCCATCAGATACAAACCATTGACGTTGGCAGTGCAATACTCCCCATCAATCAGTACATTGATATTGTTTCTGACTAATCCACCATTGAGCGTAATGGCACTGGTGGTAAGGTTGCTATTATCTGTCAGATGGAAACTGATATTATTGATCAGTGTAGACTTATCATCTTTGTTCTGCAGCTTATAATGATCGAGCGAAGAATTCTCACCAATGACCACTTCTGAAACGGTATTGATAAAACTATGCATGTGATCAATAGTATCATCACACTGAACCAGTTTCAGACTACTGTTTTTGCCCAACACCACCAGATTACGGGTTTGGATAAGGATATCTTGTGGAATACTTACCACATTTACCATCTGTACAACGTCTTCTACATGCACATTATCGGGCACATAGATAAAGAAACCATCAATTGCAAAGGCAGTATTGAGTGCATTCAGTCCATTATTTTCAGTCTTTGCATATTTGCCATAATGTGCTTCGAAGATCTCGGGGAACTTCTTCATGGCATTGGCCAGACTGCCAATAATCATTCCATTTGGAAACTGACGGATAGGCTGACCGTTGTGTACAAACCAACCGTTCAGCTGGGTGACCAACAGCGTTTCGAAATTAGGTATTTCGCATTTAAATATCTCTTCAGCATCAACCTCTTCGGCCAGGGGCGTAAGTGATAAACCAAAATTATGTGAGAGCACCTTATCAAGCGAAGTCCCCTTCCAGGCCTCAAGACCCTGATGTGGAAATCCAAGCTTTTTAAAATGCGTAAATGCTTTTTCTCTGAGTTCAGTTATAAAGGGAAGATCGCCGGCAGAGATCAACGAACGGTTTTGTTCGTAAACACTGCAAAGCTTCTCTTTCAATGTAGGTACTTCGGTCATGGTTTCCATAGTCTGTTCTGTTGATGCCTGCATTATTGGGCAAGCTCATTCTTGATCCACTCGTAACCTTTTTCTTCAAGCTCAAGGGCCAGTTCGCGACCACCTGATTTCACAATCTGTCCTTCATACAACACGTGTACAAAGTCGGGAACAATATAATCCAATAAACGCTGATAGTGAGTAATCACCACAAAAGCGTTATCTTTCGTACGTAGTTTATTTACCCCATTGGCAACAACCCGCAGAGCATCAATATCCAGGCCCGAATCAGTCTCGTCCAGAATAGCCAGAGAGGGTTCGAGTAGTGCCATCTGGAAGATTTCATTCTTCTTCTTTTCACCACCTGAGTAGCCTTCATTAACAGAACGGCCCGACATTTTATCGGTAATTTCAACCAGCTTCCGTTTTGCTTCAATCTTATGGAGCAACTCTTGTGCAGGCATCGGATCCAGTCCATGATATTTGCGTTGTGCATTCACTGCCGACTTCATGAAGTTGGTCATGCTCACACCCGGAATCTCTACAGGATATTGAAAGCTTAAAAAGATGCCTTCGCCGGCACGCTCTTCAACACTCAGGTCGAAAAGATTCTTGCCTTTAAAAGTAATTTCGCCTTCAGTAACCTCATAAGCACTGCTTCCTGCAATTACGTTTGCCAGCGTACTTTTTCCATTTCCATTAGGTCCCATGATAGCATGTACCTCGCCGGCACCCACTTCAAGGTTAATACCCTTTAGAATTTCTTTATTATTTATCGAAACTTTTAAATTCTTAATACTTAACATCTTGTCTGATCTTGTCATGGTGATCTTAATTATCTGACCGTTTTAAAACTGTTCACTTCATTTATCTCAATTAACCTACACTGCCCTCCAGACTAATAGCAAGGAGTTTTTGGGCTTCAACGGCAAACTCCATCGGAAGTTGTTTCAACACTTCTTTGGCATAACCGTTAACAATAAGGCCAATGGCATCTTCGGTACTTATACCGCGCTGGTTACAGTAAAATAACTGGTCGTCAGAAATCTTAGATGTTGTAGCCTCGTGCTCAACAATAGAGGTTTTATTTTCACACTTGATATAGGGATAGGTATGGGCACCACACCTGCTGCCGAGCAACAAAGAGTCGCATTGCGAAAAGTTACGCGAGTTCTCAGCACGTTTGATAATCTTAACCAAACCGCGATAGCTGTTGCTGCTTTTTCCTGCCGAAATCCCTTTAGAAATAATAGTACTACGTGTATTTTTTCCCAGATGAATCATCTTGGTTCCCGTATCGGCTTGCTGATAATTATTGGTTACCGCTACAGAGTAGAACTCGCCTACCGAATGATCGCCCATCAGAATAACGCTGGGGTATTTCCATGTAATAGCCGAACCCGTTTCAACCTGGGTCCATGATATTTTGGAGTTGTTTCCTTTACAGATTCCACGTTTAGTAACGAAGTTGTAGATACCACCTTCGCCTTGTTTGTTACCGGGATACCAGTTTTGAACCGTAGAGTATTTTACCGAAGCATCCTTCATCGCAACAATCTCTACGATGGCAGCATGAAGCTGGTTTTCGTCACGCATTGGTGCAGTGCAACCCTCCATGTAACTAACATAAGCACCTTCGTCGGCAACAATCAACGTCCGTTCAAATTGACCGGTATTGGCTGCATTGATTCTGAAATAAGTAGAGAGCTCAATGGGGCAACGAACACCTTTGGGAATATAGCAAAATGAACCATCACTAAATACCGCGGAGTTCAATGCAGCAAAGAAGTTGTCATTATAGGGCACCACCGATCCCATGTATTGTTTCACCAGGTCGGGATGATTTTGAACCGCTTCGCTAAACGAGCAGAAGATGATACCCTTTTTTGAGAGCGTTTCAGAGAAGGTAGTCTTTACAGAAACACTGTCAATCACAGCATCCACGGCAACTCCGGTTAAGCGTTTTTGCTCATCCAACGAGATCCCCAGCTTTTTAAAAGTCTCAATCAGTTCCGGGTCGACCTGATCCAGACTGGTAAATTCTTTTTTCTCTTTAGGCGCAGCATAATAGATGATATCCTGATAATTGATGGGCGGGTGTGTTATATGCGCCCATTCGGGCTCCTTCATCGTGAGCCAATACTGATATGCTTTGAGACGAAACTCAAGCATAAACTCAGGCTCATTTTTTTTCTTTGAGATGTAACGAATCGTATCCTCGGTAATACCCATAGGAGCCATATCCATCTCAATATCGGAGAAGAACCCGTATTTATAATCGCCCTGCGTAATTTCGTTTAACAGGTTATTTTGCTCTTTTTCCATATCTTAAGCAGTTTGAAGCTACTTATTAAGATTAAATTAAATCAATCTTGCAAAGCTACGTAAATTAGACCTTTACTCAAAATAAAATGTAAGATTTAAACAGAGG
>JAHEYR010000027.1 GCA_023251485.1 Bacteroidales bacterium | reverse complement strand
ACTCCTCTTTACGCTACTAATTTGCGGATTGGCTTTTTCTGCATTTTCTCAATCGAACACCAAGAATGAGAAAATAAAAACGCTGCTTGAACTGACGGGTTCAGCAAAAATGGGTATCCAAGCGATGAATTCAATAATAACTTCATTTCGTAGCACATACCCCAATATACCGCAAGAATTCTGGAATGAATTTGAGAAGAAAGCAAAGGCTGAGGATTTGATTACTTTGATCATCCCCATTTATGAAAAACACTATACGGAGGAAGATATTGATAACTTAATTGGCTTTTACAAAACACCTTTTGGTAAAAAAATGATTGCGACAACTCCGCTCATCATGCAGGAATCAATGGCTGTCGGGCAAAATTGGGGGAAGAAGATGGCAGAGGATATTGTTAAAGAATTAAAAGGGAGAAGTCTGATCAAACAATAAATCCATAATTTCCTCAGATATCGAATACCATCTATTTCATGAATCATCCGACAGAGCGATTAAATCCAAACACGCAAAACAGACTATACGGACTTGACCACTTAAGAGCTTTAGCTATATTTCTTGTTTTCTTTTATCATTACCCAATTTTATTTTCAGGGAAACCTGAATGGTTGCAGAATGCAGCTCAGTTTGGGTGGACCGGTGTTGATCTATTCTTTGTATTGAGTGGATTTCTAATCTCTTCGCAACTCTTTTCTCAAATAAAACGTGGGAAAGATATTTCGTTGAAGAACTTTTATATAAAAAGATTCTTTAGAATTCTCCCTGCTTATTGGGTTATCGTTGCGGTTTATTTCTGTTTCCCCGGGTTTCATGAAAGAGAAGCCTTACCCCCTATCTGGAAATTTCTAACTTTCACACAGAATTTCGGACTAAACATATTCGATTTCGGTACGTTCTCGCATGCATGGTCTCTTTGTGTTGAAGAACATTTCTACCTGTTTCTGCCACTTATTCTGATTATTTTACAATCCACCCACCTTTTCAAGAAATCGTATTGGCTACTGATTTTCCTTTTCCTCTTTGGAATTGCACTCAGAATCTTCATATGGAACAATTTTTATCTCCCGGAAAAAATTGAGTGGTATAAGGATATCTATTATCCAACTTACAATCGTTTAGATGGTCTTTTAATGGGTGTTTCTATTGCCGGTATCTATCAGTTCAGACCCGACATATGGAATAAAATATCCAGATATGGTAATCATCTGGTCGTTATAAGTCTATTGGTATTGACATCCGCGTATTATCTATGTGAAGATCAACATTCATTTAATGCTTCCATTTTTGGATTTCCACTGGTTTCGATGGGTTATGGACTGATCGTGTTAGGTGCACTCTGTCCGACTAGTTTTTTATATCGCTGGAATTCAAAGACGACTACCTTTATTGCGATGTTGTCGTATGCAATCTATCTTAGCCACAAAGGAATCATTCATATTACACAACAGATTACCTCAAGTCTGAATATTGACCAGAACAGTAATGTGATGATCCCTATTTGTATCATCACATGTGTTTTAAGCGCATGGGTACTCCACATAGCTGTTGAAAAACCATTTATGGAATTAAGGGAAAGGGTAATCAGAAGAAAATAATATAGTACTGGAAATATTCAATGTTCTAGCGGATTGTTAGAAATAAAGCATATTATAGTTTATGCATATTTTAGTATTAAATTACCATCAATACCAAGTCTTTCGTGCATACGTTTTGCTAGCGTTATTCCTATACGAGATTTTCCACGTAGTACATTGCTTACTCTTGCCTCACTGATTCCAAGCAAATTAGCCAAGTCGCGTTGCTTAAGTCGTCGTTTGAGCATTTCCTGCTCAATATTCAGAACCAGAAGTGTTGGTTCAGCTAAAGGATAAATATTCAAAACATTATCTTCATAGTCGGCAGCTATAGTCGATAATTCTTTTAGTTCATTATGTTCTTCTTTTGTAAGACCATCAGCTTCACCTGCTTCAGTGGTTTTCTTTATCAACTCCTCAATACGAATCATTACTGATTCATATTCTTTCTTTGTTTTAATCGTTTCCATCTCCGATTCCTCCATAAATTTAGATTGTACTACAATCTATTTTTTCATATTCTTTATGAGTACCAACATAACGGATAAATATGAGCCCATCGACAAAGATAACAACAGCAACAATTCTGTAATTATTTCCTTTTATATTGAAAACATAACGTTTATTTCCAACATAATCGGCCGATGGAAATATTTGTTTTAAATCTGCATGTTTTCCCCATTCCACTTTCTTAACCGTCTCTAGCCATTGATTCAATGCTTTAACAGCATCAGCATGCTGTTAAAGCATTGAATCAATTTTCTGTTGGTTAATAACTTTCATGAAAATTTCATTAATACAAAGATACGGCATAAATTACCACAGATGGTAATTTAATTATAATAAATTATAATTAAATACCTGACTTAAAACCTATAGAACCAACTTAAACCTAAATAGCCGAGGTATGAATTTTCGATCACTGTTCCATTAAACTTGGCCATGAAATCGAATTTCTTAAATTTATATCCAAATTGTGGACTACAATCAAAACCCTCCTGTGTATAACCGTGTCCGGAGTTGTAAAATCCACAGCCAACACCCAATCCTGCAATAAATCCTTTATCACTGGTATATCTTAAACCTGCAAGAAGGGGAACATGCGTAGTCGGATTACTCGAGGCACCAAATCCAATAGCTGTTTTTCCCGAAAAGTAAAAGATACCAGTCTGGCCGAAATAGTTAATATGATCTGTCATTTTACAACTTATAATACCTTCTGCACCTACACCAACCATCTTGCCCAGACCTGTATTTCCTAATGGAATTGCTAAGGTTGGTCCAACTTCGAACTGAAGTTTTCTGTCTTGTGATTTTACGTTGCCGATCAAAAAGAATAAAATAGCGAGAACAAGTAATTTTTTCATAATGGATTCTATTTTAAGCCCACCTTACAGGACTTTTTGGTTACTCTCCGTTTTTTTAAGTGGGTTCTGGACTCCACTTGAATTGTTTATTGGTCTTTATGATTTAACTGAGTAAATCTTGACTACTAAATATTATTTGAACTTTTCTATAACATAAGTCCGAATTAGTATTGCACCTGGTTGTTGTTGTTCAAAAGTAAACAATGAGGTTTGCTATGTCAACAAATAATGTACTTATTGTATGAACACCCCTGTTTTCAGGACGAACCACCACTATGGCTGGATGAAAGCACTTTTTTGCTTTTTCAATTGTGTTAAAATAAGAGCTAATTTTGGCGATCCGAGTAGTTATTTAAGAGTCATTATCTATTGATTTTTCCTAAAAAGTCGAAATAATGCGATCTTCAGTACTGATTGCGAGTCTACACTAATCAGATTAATTAAGTTAAAAACATCTGCAACATTTTTAAACCTTGCCTGTCTAATCTCTAAGTGAACGATAAAAACGGAAATAATATGGCAGACCAACCACTGGTAGAGAAGGTTTTGCGTGGCGACACGAATGCCTTCAAAACTATTATTAAAAGCACTGAAGGGTTAGTCGCTCAGATTATTTTCAAGATGATTTCGAATAACGAAGACCGGAAGGATATTGCACAAGACGTCTACTTAAAGACTTTTCAAAGTCTGCAACAGTTTAAATTTCAATCAAAATTAGCTACTTGGATCGGACATATTGCTTACAATACCTGCGTTAACTATCTTGAAAAGAAAAAGCTAGTCCTACTCGACAACACAAATAATGAAGATGAAACAAAAGAGAGTCCCCTAGTGATTTTAGACAACCGGTCTATCGATATATCTCGCAACGAAACAGAGAACCTCATTTTCAGAAAAGAGATTTCAGAGATTTTGAAAACCGAGATAGACAAACTTGCACCACTCTACAAAACGCTCATAACACTGTATCATAATGAGGAATTGAGTTATGCTGAGATAGCACAGATAACGGATTTGCCCGAAGGAACCGTAAAAAACTATTTGTTTAGAGCACGGAATAAGCTCAGAGTTAATTTATTGCTCACGTATAAAAAAGAAGAGCTATGAAAAACAAGCATCTTACCGATATTGATATTCAGACTTTTGTTTTACAAAAAGCAAATTGCGACATGTCTATCATTGAGCATATCACAATTTGTGACGAGTGCAAAATGAAAGCAGAACAATATAACATGCTATTTGAAGAAATAGAGCAGCAAGAAAAACCGACTTTCGACTTTGACTTGTCGGATTTGATGATGGACCAATTGCCACAACCTAAACCAAAGCGATTATTCGAAAATGCCCTTATCTACGGTGCCGCTTTTACTGCCTTTATTGTAATGAGTATGGTATTCTACTTTTTGAAGGACAACCTATTGGGTATGGTCACAACCATAACACCAATATTCATTTACTTAATTATCATTACTGCTTTGGGGTTATCATTATTCTTATGCATTGACATGTACACAAAATTCAATAAACGAATGAATGCTCTGAATTTTTAATCATTTTTTGCAACATAAAATTTACACACCTGTCTAATTAAACATAAAACAATAAAAGATATGAAAAAGATAATCAGCTTAATGACAATCATCGCCATGCCTTTCATGGTAAGTGCACAAGACAACAGTCTCCAAAACTCTGAAGCCTTCAGAATTTTTGCAACGATTTTAGTAATCATCTTAGTTATGGCGTTCATTCTACTTACGTTAAAACGCATTTTTGACTTTCGCCTGAAAAACAAGATTGTAGATAATGGGATTCCTGAGAACATCATTGCCTCTATTTTGCAAACGACGCCAAAAGAAGACGGGAATGTCAATATCAAGTGGTTTGCTATCTTGGCAGGTTTAGGTATTGCACTCATCATCATCTATTATACACAGCCGTTGGGTATTCATTCATTGGCGATTATGTCGTTATGCCTTTCATTAAGCTTCCTGGGATACTATTTCTTCAATAAGCATACTGAAAAATAAGCACTCTAATTTGTCTTTCCCATTCATAATAAAACAATATGAATGAAAAAGCCCCCTTCAGCTGAACTGGTGGGGGCTTTTCATTTATTAAAAGGTTTTTAAGATGGACAGGTCGAAACCGATCCCTATGAATACATACTATGAATTATTTTGCATTCATAATTTGTGTCTGGTGGTTGATAGACTCTTCGTGAATAGCCTTGAATATCTTCGAGATAAATTCTTCGCTTAATCCTTCGGTAGCTCCCAACTCAATACTCTTCTTGAGAATCAAATCCCAACGTCCGGCCTGGAAGATAGTGATACCTTGGCTCTTCTTCACTTTACCAATTTCTTCAGACACCTTCATACGGGTACCCATCAGACGAAGCAGTTCGACATCGAGTTTATCGATCTGACTACGCAACTCATCAAGCGTTTGAAGGAACTCAGGGTCACTGGTTTCAGGTGAACGGAGGGCTAAACGACCCAGCATCCTAGAAAGCTCGTAAGGGGTGATTTGCTGTTTAGCATCACTCAAAGCAACTTTTGGATTGCAGTGTGTCTCGATAATCAAACCATCAAAGTTTAAGTCGAATGCACGTTGCGAAATCTCATCGAGCAAAGTAGTAGTACCTGCAATATGTGAAGGATCGCAAATAATAGGAAGATCGGGCATCATTCGACGAAGCTCGATAGGAAGCTGCCAGTGTGGGGGATTGCGATAAATAGACTGTTCAAAACGAGAGAATCCACGGTGGATAGCACCTAACTTGGTAACGCCGGCATTGGCAATGCGCTCGATAGCACCTAACCAAAGTTCCACATCGGGATTAATAGGATTCTTAACCAGCACGGTGATATCAACGCCTTTCAAAGCATCAGCAATTTCCTGTACGGCAAAAGGGTTTGTAGTAGTACGCGCACCAATCCAGATGATATCGATACCGGCCTTCAAAGCTTCGTAAACGTGTTTTACATTGGCCACTTCGGTTGCTGTTAACAATCCGGTTTCTTGCTTAACGGTTTTCAACCATTGTAAGCCTTCAGATCCAACACCTTCAAATGTATTAGGACGGGTTCTGGGTTTCCATACTCCGGCTCTGAATGCTGAGACTTTGGTCAAGTCCATTCCACGTGCAGTTTCTAACATTTGCTCTTCACTTTCGGCACTACAAGGACCGGCGATGATGAATGGCTTTGGATTTTTAACTCCCCACTTTGAGATGGGTTCGAGTTTTATATCATGTTTCATGGGCGAATAATTTGCGTGTTTGTTAAACCCTCCTCCATAGCTATTGTTTAGCAGCTACGGAGGTTTAGGCATTTATTTATGTTTGTGTTTGCGTTCGTTTGTTAAATCCGGTTATTTAAGAATCTTTTGAATTTTATTTGCTTCTCTGATTAACCGGTATACCTCCGCCAGATTACCATCTGAAATACCCTGACGAAAGGCTTGCATCTTTTCGATATAAGTATCAATTACTTCAATGACGTTTTCGGCATTTTGTTCAAAGATGGGTACCCACATATCAGGAGAACTCTTTGCTAGTCGAACGGTAGAAGCGAAACCGCCACTGGCCAGATTGACAATGGTCTTTTCATCGCGTTCTTTTTCAAGAACAGTCAATGCAAGCGCAAAGGAGGTGATGTGCGAAATATGCGAAACATATGCTGCGCTTAAATCATGATTTACAGAATTCATATACATCACATGCATCCCGATAGCCTCATACATACGACGAATTAAATCAACAGCATTTACATCGCTATCGTCAGCATCACAAATAATGGCTGCCTTGTCCTCAAATAATCCGCTCTTTGCTGCGGTTGGACCCGAATATTCAGTACCGGCCATGGGATGACTTAATACAAATTGCGCCCGGTTAGGATGTTCTCTGATCACTTCGGCTACACTGCCCTTGGTAGATCCCATATCGGCTACTACCTGATTTGGCTTTATTGCAGTAAGTATATCAGGCAATAGTTGCTTGATCACATTGATGGGCGTAGCCAAAACGATGAGGTCGCCCCTTTCAATCCCCTCGTCGAGGGTCACTATTTCATCAACCAATTTCAATTGTTGTGCCATGTCAGCATGTAGCATGTTGGTATCTACACCCAACACCACATCTGCAAAGCCGCATTCTTTCAGATCGAGGGCCAGAGACCCTCCAATTAGTCCGGCACCTATTACCGTTAAAGTTATCATTTCTTATTATTTATTTATACTGCTATTTTTTCTTCCATTTTTGTGTAGCGGACAGGCGCACAGACTGTTTTAATTCTCCATAAGGCTTCATTGAGCATCTCTGTATTGCAACAAAGCGACACACGAACAAATTGGGCTCCATTCGATCCGAAGATAAATCCGGGGGTGATGAAGACACGTGCCAACTGAAGCAACGCCTCTGCTATATGTTCCCCTGTGCCGGCATTTGTCGGAACGCTTCCCCACATGAACAAGCCTACCTGATCTTTATCATAGGTACAACCCAGATGATCCAGAATGGCTGCTGCTATTTCTCTCCGCTTTGTATATTCTACATTCAACTCTTGATACCACTCAATCGGGCTCTCCAAAGCTTTGACGGCAGCTTCCTGCATGGCAAGAAACATCCCCGAATCCATGTTGCTCTTTACACGCAACACATATTGGATAAATTCAGGCTTCCCACCTACCATACCGATTCGCCATCCTGCCATGTTGTGCGATTTGCTCATCGAGTTTAGTTCGAGCGCTACTTCTTTAGCTCCGTCAACCGACAGGATACTCAACTGCTCGTTATTAAGTACAAAACTGTATGGGTTATCATTAACGATCAGGATAGAATGTTTCTTTCCGAAAGCCACCAGTCGTTTAAACAGATCGAGGGTGGCACGCGCTCCTGTAGGCATATTCGGATAATTTACCCACATCAATTTCACGCCACTTAGATCAAGTTTCTCCAGAGCATCCAGATCGGGCTGCCAATTGTTTTCGGCTACCAGATCATAATTCATGATCTCCGCACCTACGATTTTGCTGACTGCAGCATAGGCAGGATAACCCGGATTGGGCACCAACACCTTATCACCCGGATTGAGGAACGCCATTGACACATGCATCACACCCTCTTTCGAGCCCATCAAGGGCAGAATCTCATTTACAGGATTGAGTTCAACACCAAAGAAGCGTTTGTACCAGTTGGCAAAAGCCTGTCGGAGTGCAGGAATACCAGTGTAACTTTGATAAGCATGACTGGTTGACTTCCTGGCTGTTTCGATCAGTTTATCAATAGCTTCAGGCGAAGGAGGAAGATCGGGACTACCAATACCAAGATTGATAACCGGTGTTCCTTCTAAATTCATTTGCCTGATTTGCTCTAACTTGCGAGAAAAGTAATACTCTTCTACAGCATTTACACGGTGAGCTGGTTGAATAGACATATCTTTAATTATGAACAAGTGATTGACTGGGTGAATGAACAATAGATTGTGCCGAAAGGTATTCGCCTAATATCTCCAGATTGATGGTCAGGGGACGGATAGCATCAAGCGACTGTGTGTAACGCAACACATCTTCAAACGACACATCGATATAGAAGAAGTATTGCCATTCTTTTCCTAAAATAGGAAGTGACTGAATCTTTGAAAGATTGATAGAATAAAAAGCCAACACCGATAACACCTTTGCAAGACTTCCTGTTTCGTGGGGGAGGCTGAAACAAAGTGAGGCTTTATTAAATAGTTTTTTTTCAGTTGATAGTGTGTAATTGTCAGGTTCGATAACCAGGAAACGGGTAAAGTTGCGTTTGTTGGTTTCAATACCTGAAGCAAGAATTTCAAGTCCAAAAAGATCAGCAGCCCGTTGACTGGCAATGGCGCCAATACCCATACGTTTTTCATCACAAATCATCTGTGCACTTAATGCGGTGTCGTCGGTCTCGATTAATTTAATATGTGGGTACAGTTTAAAAAACTCTCTGGTTTGTGCGATGGCAATAGGATGTGAATGCACCTCGGTCAGGTCGTGTATGGTTTGACGGGGCAAAGCCATCAGGTTCTGACGAACGCGTAATAAGATCTCACCGGTTACTTTCAACTTGGAGTCACGCAACAGAGTGTAGTTATGCAAAAGACTACCGGCAACCGTATTCTCGATGGCCATCAAACCGCAATCGGCCTGGCCACTGTTAACAGCAAAAAAGACATCCTCAAACGTAACACATGGAACTACTTCAGCCTCATCTTTAAAATAAGAGAGAGCTGCAGTTTCGTGAAATGAGCCGTATCCTCCCTGGATGGCTACGCGTTTGATTGGTTTACTTTCTGCATTTTTCATTGTAAGGTATATTTTGTGTAAAAAAAAAGGTCTCGAGTTACCCCGGGACCTTCAATGAATATTTTTTGTTAAAACATTACGATATCAGTCCCGAGCCCGAGCTATAAAAATAAAAGAAGTAAAAGAAAAAGAAACTGACAGCAAACCATGAATTGGATGCAGGTCGAAGCGATAGGGCGATATGGTTTTGTTCTGTTCGCATTTGTGATTGCAAAGATCAAAATAATTTTTGATACAAAAACAATAAATCAGTAAATATTTTAGCACAGAACACTAAAAGCACTGCTTTTGTTCAAATATTCACAATTGAAGCTAATCAAGCCCCCTTTTTTAACACCCATTATTCAAATATTAGAATATTTATGCCCAACTGGGATTTTATTGCAAGTTATTACACCTGCGAGAGATGCTCACTTTTTTGGCAACTTATTCAGTTTTTTAATATCTTCTTCAATTTCTTTGAAGCTGGCTTCTTTTGAGAGTTTCTTTTGTTCTTCCTGAAATTTTTCGTATTCAGCACCTGACTTATCTAAGGCCATTTGATGGCTTATATTCCCAGCATGTGCGAGTAATTCCTTACCGTTCAATTGTAGAATAGAATCGAGTCTTTCAATCCAATCCTTCATATACATCGGGGTTTGCTGTTGCACCATTGTTTCAGCAAAGGCAAGGTATTGTTCTACCAAAAGCCCTAAAAGCTTTATTTCGTCTTCGTTCAGGTAATTTTTGGCAACGCTTACATCTGCTTTCTTAATGCTTATAGCACTTTTTTTGTCGTATGATTGCATCCCAAGCAAAGGCAAAGATGCATCGACACGACGGTATATCAATTCGGCTGCTGTTTGTTGGCTAATAGCCCAAAGTAATTTGTTTTGTACTACTTTAAAGAACAAGATTGTTTTTTCATCGTTGGCATTGTAATCAATGCTTGTTTTATATATGTCTTTGATCTTTTGATAAAAGAAACGTTCGGAAATTCGTATCTCCCTAATACGTTCTTGAAGTTCAGAGAAATAGTTCATTGAATTGCCCGACTTGAAACGCTCGTCATTCAATGCAAAGCCTTTTACAATGTATTCTTTAAGCCTTTGGGTAGCCCAAATACGGAATTGAGTACCCTGTTGTGATTTCACACGGTAACCAACTGAAATAATAACATCGAGGTTGTAGTAATTAGGGGCTTTCTGCTGAAATTCGGAAATTCCGAATTTCTTTAAAGACTGCGATTCTACAAGCTCCCCTTCACTATAGATGTTTTTAATATGTTCGTTGATGGTTGACTTAGATTTACCAAAAAGTACAGCCATTTGATTCTGGGTTAACCAAACGGTTTCTTCTTCGAGGCGAACATCGAGTTTAATATCGCCTTCGCTATTCTGGTATATGACTATTTCGCCAGTGTCCATATATTTTATTTTAATACATTTTGAATCCACGCCAAAACGTCAATTATGTTCAATTTCGACTTTAGAATCTGTCAATATTCAGTGGGTATTTTAGTCAAAATATTACAAAAACAGGTTATCGGAGTGGACTCAAAATTAATAATAATATTTGATGTTGTATCGTAAGGTTTATCCATTAATTGTTCATCCGTAGAATCTTCTATTAAAAAATGAGCTATTTTTGTACAAAAATATACCAGAATATGGCACGCGAGAAAAATGGAAAACTCCATATAGGAATAACGCACGGCGATTTAAACGGCGTTGGTTATGAACTAATCATCAAAACTTTAATGGATCAACGTCTTTACGAATTGTTTACCCCGGTGGTTTATGGTTCATCAAAGGTGGCATCGTATCATCGTAAGACACTCAACGTGCCCGATTTCAGCTTCAACGTGATTAAAAACGCTGATCAGGCTGTAGACGACAAGCCCAATCTTGTCAACTTAGTCGATAAAGAGGTAAAGATCGAACTGGGAAAGTCGACAGAGATTGCCGGTGAATTGGCTCTATTGGCCTTAGAAACTGCTATTGAAGATATCAAAAGCGGAGCTATTGACATTATCTGTACCGCACCTATCAATAAAAAGAATATTCAGTCAGCCGACTTTCATTTCCCCGGACACACAGAATACCTGGCCGCTCGTTTTGGATGCGACGATGTTTTGATGTTAATGGTAAGAAACCAATTGCGTATTGGAATGATCACAGGGCATATGCCATTGAAAGATGTATCCGAATCGCTTACGGTTGAATTGATCATGCGTAAAATAAACATCTTACATGCTTCATTATTGCGCGACTTCGGAATACGTAAACCTAAAATTGCTATTCTTTCACTAAATCCTCACGCAAGTGATAATGGACTATTAGGTGACGAGGAAGAAAAAGTAATCATCCCCGCTATCAACGAAGCAAATGAAAAAGGCATGATGGTCTTCGGACCCTATGCTTCAGATGGTTTCTTTGCGTCATTGAACTATAAACATTTTGATGCAATATTAGCCATGTACCACGATCAGGGTATGCTTCCATTCAAAGCTCTGGCCTTTGATACGGGTGTTAACTTCACAGCCGGACTTCCTGTTGTTCGTACATCGCCTGCACATGGAACGGCTTACGAAATTGCCGGTAAAGACAATGCCTCCATCGATTCATTCCGCGAAGCGTTGTATCTGGGCATTGATGTTTACAACAACCGGATATTGTATGATGAACTTCAGAAGAGTCCGCTTAAGACGATTGAACAACCTAAAGCATCTAACGAAGCATAACAAGTTTAAACAGGCCTCATCTACAGGCCTGTTCTTGTTTTAACCCAAGCTTATGTTATTACCCGCAAGTCACACTGTTACATGGATTAATAATGCTGTTAACGGAACACTGTTGACAGCTTTATCAACTCCTGAAGTCGAAGAGCTGATCATTGATAGCCGTAAGCCAGTCAGCACACCTCATGCATTGTTTTTTGCATTAGTCACCCAAAAGAACGACGGACACCGCTACATCGAAGAGATGTACAAAAAAGGAGTGCATGTATTTATCGTCTCAAAAGAGCCCGACGACCTTTCTTCATTTCCACTTGCTACTTTTATCAAGGTCGACAATACGCTGGTTGCCTTACAACGACTGGCCCAAGAACACCGCCATCTCTTTTCGTTACCTATTATCGGTATTACCGGCAGCAATGGCAAAACAATTGTCAAAGAGTGGCTCTTTCAGTTACTGAATGGCCAATTCAATATCATCAGAAGTCCTAAGAGCTACAACTCGCAGGTTGGGGTTCCCCTTTCGGTACTACAAATTAGCAAAGAACATACGCTGGGAATCTTTGAGGCTGGGATCTCACAACCCAATGAGATAGAGAATCTCCGCCACATCATAGACCCGGAATATGGTATTTTAACCAATATTGGTCCGGCTCATGATGAAAACTTTACCAGTTGGGAAGAGAAGTTAAGAGAAAAGTTAAAGCTTTTTGCATCAAGTTCTTTTCTCATTTACAATGGAGACAGTAACCTGATCGACCCTATCATCAAAGAGGTTTACAGTAAAGAAAGTACCAGATTAATCAGTTGGGGATATCAAACACATAATGTCATTCGTATTACCAGCCTCTTAAGCGATCATCATAACACAGTAATTGAAGTGGTATATCGTTCGGAGACAAGCCGTATCAGCATTCCTTTTACCGACAAGGCCTCTATCGAAAATGCCATGCACTGTTGGGCTTTGATGCTCTGCATGCAAACTGACAAAGATGCTGTTTCGGAGCTGATGCCAAAGCTTACACCTGTAGAAATGCGGATGGAACTGAAAGAAGGCATCAATAATTGCTCTATCATCAACGACATCTATAATTCTGATTTCCATTCGCTGAGTATTGCACTCGATTTTCTTTGTCAGCAACAACAACATCCCAGACAAACGATTATCCTCTCCGACATCTTACAGAGTGGAAAAACGAGCGAACAACTTTACACCGAAGTAGCTGCACTCCTCGAAGCTAAGGGAATCAATAAGCTGATTGGAATAGGATCAGAATTGCAACTCCATCAGTCATTATTTACTGTGGAGAAACACTTTTTCGCTTCAACAGATGAGTTTTTAACCCAATTCGACTTTTCGACGTTACATAATGAAACGATATTATTAAAAGGAGCTCGAAAATTTGAGTTTGAGAAGATTCTGGAGCGGCTGCAACAAAAGGCTCATGAGACAGTACTTGAGATTAATCTGGATGCACTGATTCAGAACTTAAATTTCTATCGCAATAGCATAAAGCCAAAAACCAAGCTGATGGCCATGGTTAAGGCTTTCTCATATGGCAGCGGTGGTTTTGAGATTGCTAATATCCTTCAATACCACAGGGTGGATTATCTCACCGTGGCTTATGCCGACGAAGGCATCGAACTTCGTAAGGCAGGCATCTCCATGCCGATCATGGTGATGAATCCAGAGGAACAGGGTATGGATGGAATGATCCGTTACCGATTGGAACCCGAGATCTATAACTTCAGAGTGCTTGGGATGCTTGAAAACGCACTACTGGGTCATTCCGAAAACTTAAAAGAGCCTTTTTCAGTACATATCAAGTTCGACACTGGCATGCATCGACTGGGTTTTGAACCGGCAGACATGGATGCCTTAATTGAGCGCCTGAATAACAACAAAAACATTAAAGTCATTTCGGCCTTTTCTCATTTGGTGGGAAGTGACACACCGGCTCTCGATGCCTTCACACATCAACAGATCGAACGCTTTGAGCAGATGAGTACAAAGCTAAGAGAGGGCATTGGCTATAGCTTTATCCGCCATATCTTAAATTCAGGAGGTATACGCCGGTTTCCGGAGGCCCAATTTGAGATGGTGCGATTGGGAATCAGTCTGTATGGCATTGCTGCCAATGAGGATGAACAACCCTTCTTAGAGAATGTAAGCACCCTTAAAACGGTGATCTCACAAATCAGGAACATCAAGAAAGGTGATACTATTGGCTATAGCAGAGCATATACAGCTGAAACAGATATGCGGATAGCAGTCATCCCGATTGGTTATGCCGATGGGCTAAACCGAAAATTGAGTAATGGCATAGGTCGTGTTATGATTAATCATACAGAAGCCTCCATTGTCGGAACCATTTGCATGGATATGTGCATGATCGACATCACCCATATCAAGGCTAGCGAGGGCGACAGCGTGACGATCTTCGGAAAGGAACTACCTATTCAAAAACTGGCGGGATGGCTTGACACAATACCGTATGAGATTTTAACGGGTATATCGAGAAGGGTCAAGAGAATATATTTCCAGGAATAATTAGAGACGCACGGCCGTGCGTCTCTAATTATTAAAATTCTTCTTCCTGCAACTTGGCGGCAGACTGTGATCCTGAGCAATCGAAGTTGAAGTTAAAGTTGGTGGGCTTTTCAAAATCACTCTTGCTGATTTTGATATCAGAATCACCATAAACCCGTTTCATATACAGTGCCCAGATAGGCAAGGCCATATTAGCACCCTGACCGAGGTTGGTCGAACGGAAGTGAACGCTTCGATCTTCAGCACCAACCCAAATTCCGGTAACCAGATCAGGTGTTAAACCAATAAACCATCCATCAGAGTTATTCTGTGTAGTACCCGTTTTACCGGCTATCGGATAATTCAATCCATATTTATAACGCAACCTGATACCTGTCCCGCTCTCAACAACTCCTTTCATCAGGGTGATCATCTGGAATGCTGTTTCAGCACTCATCGCTTCTTCCTGTCGGGGGACAAAACTTCGTAGCACATTTCCATTCTTATCCTCAATACGAGAGACAAAAATAGGCTGGATATAAACGCCCTTATTGGCAAAGGTATTCATGGCACCCACCATCTCATATAATGAGAGATCGGCTGTACCCAAACAGATTGAAGGAACCGGATCGATAGGACTTACAACACCCATCTTACGGGCTACTTTAATTACAGATGCCGGTGAATATTGTTTTATGAGGTAAGCAGATACCTGATTCAATGATTGAGCAAGGGCCTCTTTCAATGTAACCATTTGTCCCTCTTTGTAAGGCTTTGAGTTTCCCGGAGACCATGTACCTCCACTTGGCAGCGTTATCACCTGTCGGGTATTTGGCACCATAGAGCATGGGTTAAACGAGCCCTCCTGCATGGCCAGTGTGTAGACAAATGGTTTAAAAGTAGAACCTACCTGTCGACGAAGTAACTTAACATGGTCGAACTGGAAATGTTTATAATTGATACCGCCTACATACGCTCTTACATAACCCGTTTGGGGCTCTACCGACATTAATCCTGTCTGGAGATAGTATTTATAATACAAAATCGAATCACGTGGACTCATCAACGTGTCGCGATCACCTTTCCATGAGAAGACCCGCATCTGCACTTTCGTGTTAAACGCTTGCTCTATCTGAGCATCGGTAGCATTTGCCTCTTTTAACTTTTTATAACGATCGGTCCGATGGATGGCTGAATTGATAATTTTAGCCACTTCAGTCTGGGCATCGGAATGAGGAAATTCAAATGGCGCATTTTTAATATTCTTCCAATGGTTGAAGAACTCGGGCTGAAGTGTCTGTGAGAGATGTTCTGTTACCGCTTCTTCTGCATAAACCTGCATCTTGTAATTGATGGTAGTATAAATTCTCAAACCATCTTTATACAAGTTATATCTCGATCCGTCAGGTTTCAGGTTTTTATTTAACCAACCATAAAGTTCATTACCAATCCATTCAATAGAATCCTGCCGATATTGTTCTTTATCAACATAATCATCCTTATCGGGTTTTTTAGCCGACATAATCATTCGAAGATATTCTCTGAAATATGGAGCAGGGCCATTTGTATGATCCTGAACCTGAAAATGAGATAAATCAACAGGCTGTATCTTTAATGAGTTGTACTGTTCGAGGGTAATAAATTTATAACGATACATTTGATTGAGTACTACCTCCCTGCGCTTCATAGCGCGCATGGTATTCCGTACCGGGTTATACCAGGAAGGTGCCTTCAGCATTCCTACCAACATGGCGGCTTCTTCGATTTTCAAATCCTTTGGTTCTTTACCAAAATAGGTCATCGAAGCTGATTTTATACCAAAAGCCTGACTTCCAAAATCTACCGTATTAAAATACAGTGCAAGAATCTCTTCTTTTGTATAGTTCCGCTCCAGTTTTATCGCAACAACCCATTCTTTCAGCTTAACAAAAAATATCTCGAAAAAATTTCGATTCTCCTTTCTGGGAAAAAGATTCTTAGCGAGCTGCTGAGTAATGGTACTACCTCCACCTTTGTTATCGCCGGTAACAATTCCATAAAACACACGGGGTACAGCAAGGAAGTCAACACCGGAGTGTTCCTCAAAACGAACGTCTTCAGTAGCAATCAGTGCATTAATAAGGTTGGGCGAAAGTTCAGAATAGTGAACATTTGAACGGTTCTCGATATAGAACTTTCCGAGTAGCTGCTGATCCGCCGAATAGATTTCGGAGGCCTGATTACTTTTGGGATTCTCAAGCTCTTCAAGAGATGGCATATAGCCAAGCCAACCCAATGAGATAAAAAGAAAGATCAGCGCAATAAACGCCATTGATGCGAAGTAAACAATCCAGAATCGTATGATATACTTTCTGAAGTTAGATTTCTTTTTAACTTTAACTACCATTTAATTCAGTATTTCTAGTTGATCACTTCGACGGATTATTTTCAATTCTTAAACCAAAGTCGGCAATTCCTTCAATATCACCACGCATAGCCTGTTGAAAGGAAAATTTATACGTTCCGAGCTTACGAAATCGAACTGCTGTTTTGATAGGGACTCTCAGATATTTCAACCTGCCAAAGCCGGTACCCAACCATTTACCATCAGGCTGAGCAAGATTAACTTCCAACGTATCCACCGAAGAGGTACCTCCCGGAAATGATGTCGTAAGAAAGAAAAAGATATTACTGTATTTGTAATCAGTTGTGTTCCTGATATTAATATAAAAGTCGTACGACCGGTTAATATCAGAAACACCCACTTTAAAAATGCAGGGCTGACTAGCAGTCCATTTTTCTCCCTTTATCTTTTGCGTCTCCTGAAAAAATATATTCTTTTCGCAAGAGATCAAGACAATAGAAAGGAGGACAAAGACAAACAGTTTTTTCATGCCAATAATAACGGATGAACATTCAAAATATTATGAATAGAAGATCAGGAACCAATGCGTCGCAAGTCGTCTGCACTAGCCTGTTGTTCTTCAACTTTGGCTTCAAGTTTAATTGCAAGATCTTCCAGATTATCAGGAATCTCTCCACGCTTATTCATCTCAATAATCTCAGCTACTTTAGAAGCATCCATCATCAATAGATTCTGTTGATCGTTGGTATATGAATACCACATAGCTTTTTTGAAGATATCTGATTTCTGATGAACCGCATCGCCCTTCTTTGTTTTTAGCATGATAGAGCTTTCAGGAAAATGCTGAAGTGCATCAACATATGTTTCGTATTCATAGTTCAAACAACACTTTAGCTTTCCACATTGACCGGCTAACTTCTGCGGATTCAATGATAGCTGCTGAACACGGGCTGCGTTTGTAGTGACACTCTCAAAGCTGGTTAACCAGGTGCTGCAACACAATTCGCGTCCACATGAGCCAATACCTCCTAAGCGACTGGCTTCCTGACGAACGCCAATCTGACGCATCTCAATACGTACGCGGAATTGTTCGGCCAACGATTTTATCAGCTCCCGAAAGTCAACGCGATCTTCAGCGGTGTAATAGAATATAGCTTTTGTATCGTCGCCTTGAAACTCTACATCGTTAACCTTCATTTTCAAGTTGAGGTCTGCAGCCGTTCTACGAGTATGATAGATAGCTTTCTCCTCCTTGCTTACTGCATTGATCCATTTCTCGATGTCGGTAAGTCGTGCTTTACGATATACTTTTTTCAATTCGGTAGAAAATGGATCAACTTTACGTTTGACCATTTGATATTTCACCACTTCACCGGTGAGTGTGATCACACCAATGTCATGTCCGGGCGAAGCCTCAACAGCGATAATATCGCCTATATGCAAATCCAGATCAGGGGGAAGTCGATAAAAATCTTTTCGATTGTTTTTAAAACGCACTTCAACAGCATCAAAACGACGCTGTCCGGTGGCAATGGTGATATCTTTCAGCCAGTCGTAGGCATCCAATTTACAACAGCCATGATCAAACACCTGCTCCCCTCTCTTCAGATCTTTTGGTGCTTTACAACAGCCGCGGGTTTGAAATGCATTTTCAGGAAGCTTATCCTTGGGACCTATATTATAATCTTGTTCTTGTTCGATTTGTTCCATTTTATCAAGTATTCATTGACAAGCCTGTAAAGGTAAACCAATAAAGCAAGAGATGAACTCCCGTATATACAGTAAACAACAAATTCAGACCGAATTACAAAAGTACTATTTTTTAATGCCGACTTGAGGTGCTACTGCCATTTTTATAATTTTATGCATCATCAAGGATACATCAACAAACAAAATATTGGCATTGGCATTTCTTTCTACATGCGAAATAGCATCGTTAATGGACTTATTAAAGGATTCGATGTTCGAAGAAGTCACAAATGCGGAGAATTTAGAGACAAAAGTTTGCTCCTGCTCATCGAGTCGGGGCTGTGAAACCCGACTAAGATTATAGATAAAACACTCACGTAAGACATTCAACCCGTAAGAAAGAAAAGCCTTTTGATTTTCACGGCTCATCTTGGAGAACTCCGACATGAGCTCATTTACCTTAACAATATTGTTGGTATAACAAGCACGCATCCAATTGGTAAACAAATCAAAGTATTGGCGCTCGTCGTCAATCTGATTTAATGTATGCTGAGCTGCAATATAATTGCCATTCGAGAGATTTATGGTCCGTTGCAACATGATATTATCAACAGAAAACTTCTGTTTGATGGCAATAGCCAGCTCTTCATCGGTTAACTTACTGATCTTAAAAAGCTGAGCACGCGACAAGATGGTATTTAAAATCTGATCCTGGTCTTCAGCGATCAATAGAAACAGGGTCTTTTCTGGTGGCTCTTCAAGAATCTTTAGCAGTTTTGGGGCTGCTGAATGAAACAACTTTTCTGTCATCCAGATGATCATCACCTTGTATTCCGATTCGTACTGTTTATAACTCAAGGTTTTGATGATCTCCGTACAATCCTCAGCATTGATGATGGCTTGCTTACGTTCAACACCGATGAAGTTAATCCAGTCATTGAAAGAGGCATGGCGATCGTTGGCAAGCAGATATTCCCGCCACTGCTTCATGAAATTCTTACTCAATGGCTTTGCATCACCCGATTTGGCAGTAGGAAAGACAAAATGAAGATCGGGGTGAATGAGTTTATTATATTTTGCACAAGATGGACATACCCCGCACGAATCAGTCTCCGTGCGTGATTTGCAATTAATAAATTGTGCATAAGCCAAGGCAAGCTGCAACTTCCCTGATCCTTCCGGACCAAGGAATAGCTGCGCATGACTTACACGGCTTTCGCGAACTGTTTGTATCAGTCGCCGCTTAGCAGCGTTATTACCAACTATTTCGCTGAATAACATTTAGTGATAAAATTAATGTCCATTTAATCGCCCATATCGATAGGAGAAGGTTTCTCGGCAAAAAGCTTCGCACTTAAAAACTCTCTGTTCATTCGGGCAATATTTGAAACCGAGATGTTTTTTGGACATTCAAATTCGCAGGCATAGGTATTGGTACAATTTCCAAAACCAAGCTCGTCCATTTTAGCAACCATTTTTTGAACACGTTCGGCAGCTTCCACCTTTCCTTGTGGCAACAACGCCAGATGAGACACCTTTGCCGAGACATACAACATGGCAGAAGCATTTTTACAGGCAGCTACACAGGCTCCACAGCCGATACAAGCGGCTGCTTCAAAAGCACGATCTGCATCAAGCTTTGGAATAGGAGATGAATTTGCATCAGGAGCATTACCGGTATTGACGGAAACAAATCCACCAGCCTGCATAATCAAATCAAAAGCAGAACGGTCAACCACCAGGTCGCGAACAATTGGGAAAGCCTTGGCTCTCCATGGCTCAATCACGATAGTATCGCCATCTTTGAACTTGCGCATGTGAAGTTGGCAGGTGGTAACACCTCTTTCCGGGCCATGAGGACGGCCATTAATATATAATCCACAGGTACCACAGATACCTTCGCGGCAATCATGATCAAATGCAACCGGTTCTTTTCCTTCATCAATCAACTGCTGATTTAAGATATCAAGCATTTCAAGAAAAGAGGCTTCGGGTGAGATATCATTTAGTTTAAACGATTCAAATTTACCTTTTGTTTTGGCGTTTTTCTGTCGCCATATTTTGAGAGTGAGATTCATAGCTTCAATTTTAATGGTTCACAAATAAAATACCTCACGATTATTTATAATTACGCTGTTTCAGTTCAATAGCTTCAAACTTAAGCGTCTCTTTGTGAAGTTCAGGAATACTATTTTCACCTTTATATTCCCATGCAGCAACATATGCAAAGTCGTTATCGTTACGAAGTGCTTCACCCTCTTCCGTTTGATATTCTTCACGGAAGTGACCCCCACACGACTCTTCACGATGTAGTGCATCGCGAACAATAAGCTCTCCCAGTTCCAGGAAGTCAGCTACATAACCGGCTTTCTCTATTTCAGGGTTATAATAATCATTGCCTCCAGGTACACGTACGTTTTTCCAAAACTCTTTTCGCAGTTCAGGAATCAGTGCAAGTGCCTTCTTTAGTCCTTCAGCATTACGACCCATACCGCAGTAATCCCACATTATTTTTCCCAAACGTTTATGGAAACTATCCACACTCTCGGTTCCCTTGATAGCGGTAAACTTTTCAACACGATCTTTTACCTCTTGCTCAGTCTTTACAAACTCTTCAAGATCGGTCGACATACGTGGGGTACGAATTTCGTCGGCCAGATAGTTGCTCAATGTATAAGGAAGAACGAAATAACCATCAGCCAAACCTTGCATCAAAGCTGAAGCGCCTAAACGGTTCGCGCCATGATCGGAGAAGTTAGCCTCACCAGCGGCAAACAGACCGGGAATGGTTGTCATCAATTCGTAATCGACCCAGAGACCACCCATTGCATAATGCGTTGCAGGGTATATCATCATCGGTGTTTCATAAGGATTTTCGTCATTAATCTTTTCGTACATCTGGAAGAGGTTACCATATTTTGCGGCAACTGCTTCTTTTCCAATACGGGCGATGACATCCTTGAAGTCCAGATAAACGGCTAAACCGGTATCGTTCACACCATAACCTGCATCGGTACGCTCTTTGGCAGCACGCGAAGCAACGTCACGGGGAACCAGGTTTCCAAAGGCCGGATAACGACGTTCCAGATAATAATCGCGGTCTTCTTCTTTTATATCATTTGGAGATAGTTCTTTACGACGTATGCGTTCAACATCTTTCTTATTCTTCGGCACCCAGATACGACCATCGTTACGTAAGCTTTCGCTCATCAATGTCAGTTTACTCTGGTATTCGCCATGAACAGGCATACAGGTTGGGTGGATCTGAACATAACAAGGGTTTCCGAAATAAGCACCTCTTTTATGTGCAATCCATGCAGGAGATGCATTAGCTCCCATGGCATAGGTTGAAAGATAAAAAACATTACCATAACCACCTGAAGCAATCACTACGGCATGTCCAAAATAACGTTCAATCTCACCGGTAACCAGATTACGAATGATAACACCACGTGCTTTTCCATCGATAGTGACAATATCCAACAGGTTTCTTCTCGAATAGACCGTTACGGTACCTTTTGCAATCTGACGATTCAGTGCACTATAAGCACCCAACAATAATTGTTGTCCGGTTTGTCCTTTAGCATAAAAAGTACGCGACACCTGGGCTCCACCAAAAGAACGGTTATCCAATAGTCCGCCATATTCGCGGGCAAATGGAACACCTTGTGCAACGCACTGGTCGATAATATTGTTACTAACCTCAGCCAGACGATAAACATTTCCTTCGCGGGCACGATAGTCGCCACCTTTAACGGTATCATAAAACAGTCGGTAAACACTGTCGCCGTCATTCTGATAATTCTTCGCAGCATTGATACCCCCTTGTGCAGCAATACTATGTGCACGACGAGGACTATCCTGATAGCAAAATACTTTCACATTATATCCTAGTTCACCGAGAGAGGCAGCAGCCGAAGCACCGGCTAAACCTGTTCCAATGATGATCACATCCAATTTGCGCTTGTTGGAAGGATTCACCAACTTAGCATCTGCTTTGTATTGAGTCCATTTCTGAGAAATCGGACCATCAGGTATTTTTGAATCTAAAACTGACATAATTCTGCTGGATTAAGAGGGAAAGGTAAAATAAACAACCACAGGAATTGCGATAAAGCCCACCGTAATAACAATTGCTAAAATACGGCTAAACGCTTTGAAGAATGGAGTGTACTTGCTATGGTTTAGACCAACTGATTGTAAAGCACTCTGAAAAGCATGATCGAGATGAAAGCCTAATAATAGTAGAAAGCCTACATAGATCGCTGAGAATATCGGACTCTTGAATTTCTCAACGACCAATAATCCCATGTCTTCATATGTTTTCCCATCAATAGAGACTTCAGGCATACCACCAATAAACTTAGCTTTAAACCAGAAATCCATCAGATGGAGAACCAGGAAAGCCAGAATGATTACCCCTGTATGAATCATGTATTTCGAAAATACAGATTGTTGCGAGTTGTTACTAACATAATATTGCTGAGGACGTGCAGCTCTATTCTGAAAAAACAGTGTGATTCCCCAGAAAATGTGAATCAGGATACCACCAAACAAGATTACTTCGAATACTTTGATGAGTGGATTTGTTGCCATAAAGTGGGCTGCTAAATTAAACACCTCCCGAGACTTATCAAACAACAGTGTCAGGTTTAGGCCCAGATGCACCAGAAGGAATGTTATTAAAAACAGTCCCGCAAGCGACATGATGACTTTTTTTGTAATTGATGAATACATATTTATTGATTTACCTGGTTTGCATTCTATTAAGATCTTTTATCTGATTGATAAAGATACATGATTAAGCTTTTGCAAAAATAAGATAATGATTTCTATAAGCAGGTTTTATCTCATTATTTAGAATATTTTTTTCTTAACAAGCTCATTATATGAAAAATATAATAAGAAATTTAATATTTAATAGTGAAAAGATATTCAGTAGAGATCATCAAATCCTTTTAAAATTCAATTTATCGGGATAAATAGAAAGCTGAATTCTTTTCATCTTTTCGATTCGGCTCGTTTTAATTTTAAGTAATTTTGGAAACAATCATTTTAATATCGTAATCACATGTTTCCAACCACATCTTATATCAATCGACGTAATAACCTGCGCAAAGAGATGGGCACAGGGTTATTACTTTTTCCCGGAAATCAGGAATGTTCATTCAATTATCTTGCAAACACATACTCATTCCGTCAGGACAGTACTTTCAGTTATTTCTTTGGCCTTGATCATCCTGACTTTGCCGGTGTCATAGATCTTGAATCAGGAAAAGATTACATCTTCGGTAATGATGTTGACATGGACGACATTATCTGGATGGGGCCACAACCTACCGTAGCAGAACAGGCTAAAAAAGTAGGGGTTACCAACACTGCTCCTCTTGCCAATCTGGAAGCATTTATCAAAGAGGCATTACACAAAGGAAGGAAAGTCCATTTTCTTCCGCCCTATCGTGCTGAAACAATGATTCAACTTGAGCAGTGGCTTGGCATTCACCATTCGCAGTTAAAGAAATCTGTTTCGATGGAATTGACCCATGCCGTCATAAAACTTCGCTCGGTTAAAGACGCATTAGAGATTGCCGATGTCGAAACTATGGTGGATGTTGCCTACAAAATGCATACTACAGCCATGAAGATGGCATACCCCGGCATCAAAGAACAGGTCATTGCCGGAACAATAGAAGGAATCAGTCTTTCATATGGTGGACCGGTCTCCTTTCCTGTGATCTTAAGTGTCAACGGACAGACATTGCACAACCATAATCACGACAATATTCTCAAAGAAGGTCAGATGCTTTTAGTGGATGCAGGTGCTGAATCGGCATTACATTATGCTTCAGATATTACCAGAACCTGCCCTGTAGGTGGTAAATTCAATCAACGTCAGAAAGAGATTTACGAAATCGTATTAGCAGCCAACCTGAATGCTTTTGCTGCAACCAAACCAGGCGTTCCTTATCGCGATTGCCATACCATTGCATCAGAGACGATTGCACAAGGGTTGAAAGAGCTAGGCATCATGAAAGGTGATGTTAAAGAAGCCGTAGCAAGTGGTGCACATGCCATGTTCCTCCCTCATGGACTGGGACACATGTTAGGAATGGATGTTCACGACATGGAGGGACTTGGACAGATCTATGTTGGATACAACGATGAATTCAGACCCAGCGAACAGTTTGGTACTGCCTTCCTGAGGTTTGGTCGCAAATTGGAGCCCGGCTTCATGGTTACCAACGAACCCGGTATCTATTTCATCCCCGAGCTGATCGATCAATGGAAGAGTGAGGGTAAGTTTACTGAGTTCATCAATTATGACAAGGTGGAGAGCTATAAAGATTTTGGTGGCATCCGCATTGAAGATGACATTCTGGTTACCGAAAAAGGTAGTCGCGTTCTGGGAACACCGATTCCTAAGACTGTTGCCGATGTAGAAGCAATAATGGCAAAATAGCATGAACGATTTTATCACATTTCAATCCCAGCCCATCCACTATAAGTCGGAAGGGCTGGGAAATGTTATTGTACTCCTCCATGGGTTTCTTGAATCGCTCGAGATCTGGAACGATTTCAGCAAAGAGCTATCAACTACTTTTCAAGTTCTCTCGATAGACTTACCCGGTCATGGTGAATCAGGGGATCTGGGAGAAATTAACAGTATGGAGTTGATGGCTGATAGTGTGAATGCCGTATTAACCCATTTGAAGATTGAACAATGTGTGGTTGCAGGTCACTCAATGGGTGGCTATGTAGCGATACATCTGGCGGAGAAATATCCAGAGAAGGTAAAAGGCTTCGGATTTTTCCATTCTCATGCAGATACTGATACCGCAGAAGGAAAGCAAAACCGCGATCGTGTTATAGCCATCCTGCGCAAAAATTATATCTCGTGGGTAAATCAGTTCATCCCCGATCTGTTTGCCGAGAAAAATAGAGCACTGTATCCCGAACAGATAAAACAGCTACAGTCAATTGCAGGAAAGATGACGGCTTCTTCTATCATTGCAGCTCAGGCCGGTATGCGCGATCGCGAATCAAAAGTACCGTTCTTAGCGACAGCCCCACAGCCTGTCTTCTTTATTGTGGGTAAGGATGACAACAAAATGCCGGTTTCTAAAGCATTAGAACAGTCGGTATTACCAAAACATTGCGAAATATTGATGTTGGCAGAAGTTGGCCATATGGGCTTTATCGAGGCAAAAGAGACGACATTAAATTTTTTACGCTGTTTTGTAGCACGTATTTATAAGCAAATCCGCTAATCCATATAAATCTTTTTAAGATTCACCTATCTAATCAAACCAATTACAACCCTATGAAAAAATATTTTCTCACCCCATTCCTATTATTTGTCATGATGAGTTTAT
>JAHEYR010000147.1 GCA_023251485.1 Bacteroidales bacterium | reverse complement strand
ATCTTTTTATCTCTATCGGTTCCCCCTTCGACCACAATCTTATTCAGCTGATCATTCCATTGTTGTTTGGCGATAGCGCAAACCTTATCATAATTAAAATCTGGGATCTCTGCATCAAGCCATGTAGTGGCCTGTTCAATACTCTTAAACGAGACTGACACTTTCATGTAGATCGCCTCATTTTCATTTGTACTGAACTGGAAATAAGCCCCGACCCTGTCGTTTTCCTTTTGTAGTTTCTCTGCTTTCTTACCGGGATTGATCGCTCCATTCAGCCATGTTCCGGTTGCAGTGGGTGCCTTGCTTAATCGTGCACAGAAATAAACTCGATATTTCTCGCCACCGAATCCACCGGAATAGTTGCCATAGCCCTTGATTTCATTGTTTGAGGTGTTCGCAAAGCGAAGAGCACCATCCCATATATTGCCCCCCAATTCAGGAGCGATATCTTTTGCAATATGATGCGATAGATCGAAAAGGATACTTGCCTTATCACTTTTTGGAAAAGTAAATCGATAGATAGCAGAATGAAATGAAGGGGTTAACTCTGTAAGGATATTATAGCGGGTCAATTTAACGGTATAGGCATAAGCAGAAGCTTTTTCCTCTGCCTTGGGAGAGTCGTGGTCGGTTTCTCCAATTGCTAGTCCTATCTGAGGAGAGATGAAGACCTGCCCATATTTACCCCAACCGGTTCCACTCACGTGCAACTGTCCGAATCCACGAATCTGTTCCGTTGGAGAATAACCATCATGCGAACCTTTTGGGGTTTGCGGACTCGGATTGATTGAGCCATTGGGTAACTGAGGACCAATCACACAGTTGCTCTCCGGATCGAGTACACCGATAAAAGGATCGACATAGTCGGCCAATGATTTTGTCTTTTGTTGCGCAACTGCGTTAAACTGAAATAAGAATATTGAGAGTACTACAAATAGCACCTTACCAAACCCAGCGTTTACATTCTTCATTATTATTGTAAATTATATTAATTCTGTACGTTGAAAAAATCAAAATCAGCATATCCTTGTCCATTCAACACATTGGGGTTCAGACAGAATATTCCGACCTTGACACCAATCCACCCTCCTTTTTCGAGTTTTGAGATGTGATCAAAAGTAGTATAATTAACTCCATCAAAACTGTAGGCATAGGTACAGGTTCCATTACTGATCACCATTACTTTAAACCAGACATCGTTTTTATCAGTATCAATTCCGTTGATTTCTACCGGTACAAAGCCACAGTTAACAAAACCACTTTCATAAAGAGAGACCCTATTTCCTTTTTCGGTCTTTTGAAGGCAAATAAACGAATGCTTATTACCCATCATGGTCAAACCTGCTCTTTCGCCAACCAAAGTGCCTGTAAGTGTGAGCTTGGTAATCGCTGTAAATGAAGGTGCCATTACTTTCTGTAGCAACAGGTTGGGCGCATAATATAGGTTTCCATATTCGGTTGGGGAGTGAAAGGCATACAAGCGTATATTTCCTTTGTTTGCTGTTAATGAATACCATGCCGGATTAGGGGCTGCCTGCCATTGCCATTGCAGACCCAATTCAGGTGAATTGAAATCGTCGCTTGTCTGAATCCCGACTTTGGGATACGTTTTCCCAACATTCGGTTTTTTGTAGGTTAAAACAGGTTCGCCAATACCATCGCCATTGATATCTACACCCATCACAGGCCAAGCTTCTTTCCATCCACCCGGTTGCAGCAGCACAACCCGACCAAATACACCTTTATCCTGAAAATGGATAAACCACCATTCGCCGGTTTGCGTATCCACAAAGCCTCCCTGATGGGGTCCGTTAATTCCATTTCCCTCCTGCAAAACTTTCTTTGATTCAAAGGGACCATAAATATTCTTAGAACGAAGTACCGACTGCCAACCTATAGGAACACCACCAGCAGGAGCCAGTATATAATAATAGCCATCCTTTTTCATCATCTTCAAACCTTCAAGGGTTGGGTTCTCCGTTAGATTTTCATATACCACTTTCCCGTTGTCGAGTAGCTTTGTTCCATCAGCCGACATCCGGTGCATGATGGCTGGTCCACCACATAGTTTACTGTGCACCAGATAAGCTTTTCCATCTTCATCCCAAAACGGACAAGGGTCTTCCCATTGCGCAACATCTATCACATGCGTCAACGTCCAGGTTTTAGCAGGATCTGTTGTTGAGGCCATAAACAATCCCTCATCAGGTGTACAGAAATAGACATAGAACTTGCCATCATGAAAACGAATAGAAGGAGCCCACGAGCCATGACCATGCTGAGGTCTGTTGAACTTTTCGAAAGGCAATGTATTGTAAACATAATTGATGATCGTCCAATTAACCAGATCATGCGAATGCAATACAGGAATACCGGGCTGACAGGTAAAGCTGGATGCAACCATGTAATAATCATCACCCACCCTCACCACATCAGGGTCAGAATAATCGGCATAGATGATGGGGTTCTTATAAGTGCCATCACCATTATCGGCCTGCCAAACCTGAGCATTAACTTTTGCTATTGCTAACAAAAATAGCATCATCATAATTGATTACGCTATTTTTGTTGTAAAAGGATTTTTCGTTTTACACATTGTACTATATTAATATTTTAGACATCGACACATCACAATCTGCTTTCTGGTCGCATGCTGAAATAGTTTCAAATTCGAATCCATACTTTTTGTACATCGCGATGGCTGTTTCAAGTTTAGAATTTGTTTTCAATACCATTTTAGTATAACCCAACTCCTGGGCTTTTGCAATGGCTGTTTGAAACAACATTCTACCAATACCCTTACCCTGTTCTTGCATCTTTAAATACATTTTCCGCAACTCGCAAGTATGGTCGTCCATCTTATAAATTGCAACGGAGGCAATAATAGTACCCAAGCCATTTTCTACGATCCAGAAATACCCGTTATTGTTAAAATAGTTGGTTTCTAAATCATCTACATCCTGATCAACATAAGCCGGTCGAAACTGATACAGATGGTAGCTATCCAATACTTCTTTAATCAGTTGATGTATTGTTGGTGCATGAATAGGTGATGCCTTCTTGAAAATAATATTATGGTCCATCATAATCCATTAAAAATCTTTTATCCCTAAAAGTATAAATTATCGTGACTTGGAGGATAACTTAACCGAAACTATTTTACAAGTTCGACTTTTAATTTCTGGTTATTGACGTGGATGTAGTAATCGCCTTCTTCGAGTATTCGCTTTCCGTCACTATCTGTAAAGCTGAGATCCCTCATTGGATCGACTTCAAATTTAAAGACAGTCTTCTCTCCTGCATTGATCTCTTTCTTTTCGAAGAACTTCAACTCTTTCATCGGGCGAGAGATAGAACAAGCAGGATCAGAAACATACCATAACACGGTTTCTTTTCCTTTTACATTGCCGGTATTGGTCACCGTTACTTCGACAGTGAGTTTCTGGGTTTTGCTTATTTTGGTTGCCGAAAGCTTTGCTGCATCGTATGCAAAAGTGGTATAGCTTAATCCATGACCAAACCAGTATAAGGGTTCAGTAGGGATATCCTGATATCTGCCTGATGTCGGACGGGAACTTTGGCGCATATCATAATAGGTTGGAATCTGACCGGTGGTAAGCGGAAAAGTAATGGATAGTTTACCGGATGGATTGACACGTCCCGATAGGATACCGGCCATAGGGCTTCCGCCAGCTACTCCCGGTTGCCAGATCTCAAGAATAGCATTCGACATAGGCTCCAGACGAACCAGCTCCAGTGGGCGCCCATTTGATAATACCAGCACGATAGGTTTGCCGGTTTTTCTGAGACTTGCTACTAACTTTTCCTGAATGGATGGCAATGCAATGGTTGAGCGTGAAGCATTTTCGCCACTCCACTTTTTCTCTTCGCCCAAACATACTAAAATGACATCAGACTGACTTGCCACTGAAACAGCTTCATCAAAACCGGATTCATCACTACCATCAAAGGTGCAACCCTTCGCGTAATTTAACTGAACTTTATTTGTAAACTCCTTTTCTAATCCTTCATAAATAGATTCAACTTCATTTTCGCGACCATTGTACGACCATGACCCCAAGAGGTTGCTCTTATCTTTAGCCATAGGTCCAATCACGGCAAGTTTCTTCACGTCGGAGGAGAGTGGTAAAACACCTTCTTTGTTTTTGAGCAGTACCATCGACTCTTCTGCTAATTTTGAAGCCACCGCTCTGCTTTCAGGTTGAAGATAGCGATCTTTTTCGGCAACAACAGTGGTATAGGGTTGATCAAACAGTCCTAAGCGGAATTTAACGCGAAGGATACGAGCTACAGCATCATCAATTCTACTCATCGGGATTTTCTTCTCCGCAATCAGCTGTTGTAAATTCTCAAGATAAACTTTATCCATCATATCCATTTCAACACCTGCCATGAAAGCTTTCAAGCCAGCCTCTTTGCGATCTTTTGCAACACCTTGAGCGATTAACTGCTCAACTGAATTCCAGTCGGAAACTACAAATCCATCATGTCCCCAACGATTTTTTAAGATCTCTGTCAAGGTATAATGGTTGGCCGAAGCCGGAACACCACTGATATCGTTAAAAGCACTCATGAGCGTTGCAGCACCAGCCTTTACACAAGCCTGATAAGGGACAAGATAAGTTTCCCAGAGTGATTGTGGCGACACATCACTATAATGATAATCACGTCCACCTTCAGACATGCCATAGCCCACATAATGTTTCAGACAAGCTGCGATAGAATAGGGATCGGACAGGTCTTTACCTTGATAACCTTTGACGGTAGCCACACCAAACAAGGCATTGGTATAGGGGTCTTCGCCATAGCCTTCAGAAACTCTGCCCCAGCGTGGGTCGCGGGCTACATCAATCATCGGAGAAAAAGTCCAGTCGATACCCGATAGACAAGCCTCTTTTGCAGCAATACTACTTGCTTGTGTTACCAAATCCGTATTCCACGAACAAGCCTGAGCCAGAGAGATTGGATATACCGTCCGGAAACCATGAATAACATCAAAACCAAAGAGAATGGGGATTCCGAGTCGTGACTCTTCGACAGCCTTCTTTTGAATCTGGTTACGTAACTCAGGATCGGCACTAAAAAAGATCAATGATCCAATACCGGAGGGAATCTCTTTTATCTCTGCCCCAATATTATTTACATTGGTATTTCTACCTGCATTATATTGATTAAGCTGTAGAATCTTCTCTTCTAATGTCATTTTACTTACCAAATCTTTGATTCGGTTTTCGACAGGTGCCTTTTTATCTTTATAGATGGATTGGGCAAAAGATAATTGAACAAATACTGTTAACAGCAATAAGTAAAGAATTCGCATAATCTGAAATTGTTTTATTAATTAGTTATTTAAAAGAGTGATTGTCTTCTGTGTTAATAATGCTATATCAAACCATTACAGCATGTATGATTTATAATTTCTTTCGAAATAGATCATGCAATCGTTTTCGCAAATCTATAAAAAATAACGATTATATTGAATCACAGGAGATCACTTTCTTTCAATAATTATGAGATAATAAACACCATCGGCCGGTACAGTTATAAATCTATACCAGCCGATGATCGTTCTCACATATTCAGATAAGCCGAATTCTTATTTAGCCATCACGATCAACGCCAAACCAATTAAATAGGCTAATAGCATCAATCCTAAAATGGTACTCGTTCCTTTGGGCGACTGTTTAAATTCTTTCCAGATCAAGATTCCCCATAAGGCAGCGATCAATGTGGCACCTTGTCCCAATCCATAAGAGATGGCCGGACCGGCTTTACCAGCCGCAACGAGATTCAATGAGTTGCCCAATCCCCAAATCAATCCACCCAATACCCCTACCATATGTGTTGGCAGGTTTCCTTTAAAGTAATCGCCATAGCTAACCGGCTTTCCTGAAAATGGTTTACGCATCAGAATGGTATTGAATAAAAAGTTACTGATAAAGATACCGATTGAGAAGATAAACACAGCTGTATAGGGTGTCATTTTACCGATAGCAGGATGTGCAAAATTGTCGAGATCCATTGATCCGGCAATGAACCGATAGAAAAACGACATCAAGACACCAGCTATGATACTCAGCACAATGCCTTTAGAGGATACTTTGTTCGTTGCCTGATTGGTTTTTTTATACGCAATTGCATTTAGTAAAATAGCAACGATGACAAGACCAACCCCGGCAAACAAAAACATTGGATTACCTTGCTGCACTGCAAAATAATTTAACAACACACCCAATACCAATGCAATACCTATCCCAACAGGAAACGCAACAGCCATACCTGCTATGGCGATAGCCGCTGAAAAAAGAATATTGGCAGCATTAAAGATAACGCCTCCCAGAAGAGCACTCATCACATTACTGATATCGGCCTGCTTAATATCGAGCAGAAAACTTCTTCCCTCCACGCCTATGCTACCCAGTGTAAATGCGGAGATGGTTGAGAACAGAAGGATGCCGATAACATAATCCCAATAAAACAGTTCAAAACGCCAGGTCTTTGCTGCCAGTTTCTGTGTATTGGCCCACGATCCCCAACAGATCATGGTGATGATGCAAAAGATAATTGCTGATGAATAAGATTGAATGATAAACATGATGTATGGGTTTTAGTTAAATGTGATTATTTCGTTTAGATAAGGAGCCGACGTCTGTGCACCTAATTTGGTGACTGAAAGCGCTGCGGCTTTTGAAGCAAACTCAACAGCTTCCTTCCATGTTAGATTCTCTGCTAAAGCAACGACTAGTGCACCATTAAAGACATCGCCAGCAGCTGTAGTATCTACGGCCTTGACTTTATAAGCAGGAATAAAACCTTCGAAATCGCTACAAGCGACATAAGCTCCTTTGCTCCCTAATGTGATAATTACATTTTGCACACCCTTGTCCTTGAATATATTGACAGCCTCGTTAGCTGTAGTTTCATCTTTCACATGGATGCCGGTTAGCAACGCTGTTTCGGATTCATTCGGTGTAATCAGAAACAGGCCGTCTAAAATGATAGCAGGTATAGCTGCTGCCGGAGCAGGATTTAATATCAGTTTCTTATCTTCCGCTTTTGCTATTGCTGCCAGATATTCGATGGTCGCAATAGGCGTTTCTAACTGGGTAATGATATAACTTGCATCGGCAAAAACGAATCCGGCATTGGAGATAACCTCTTTTGACAACAAGGCATTTGCACCCGAAGCCACTACAATGGTGTTTTCGCCCTCGGCATTGAGTGTAATCAACGCAACACCTGTAGGTGCAGCATCATCGATAACAATGGCGTTGACATCGATGCCTTCTTGTTGATAATGTTGGATCGCACTGTTTCCGAAGGCATCATTGCCCACTTTACAAATGAAGACAACATTGCCGCCTGCCCGTGCAGAAGCTACAGCCTGATTGGCTCCTTTGCCTCCCTGGAAAATATAGAAGTCGCCCCCTAAAATCGTTTCGCCCGGTTGTGGAAAGTGGTGCGCTTTCACAACCATATCGGTGTTCGAGCTTCCTACTACAACAATTTTTTG
>JAHEYR010000146.1:1175-7588 GCA_023251485.1 Bacteroidales bacterium | reverse complement strand
AAGATAAATTGGTTTCGGAATGGAAACCAAAACGAAAGGAAGGGTATCCATATCGCGACAGTGTATGCCGATAGGGCTTTTATCTCAGTAAATGGAGCTCCAGTTATGGATGTGCAAAGTGCAAATCTAAAACGTAACTTCAATGCTGCGGCTGTGAAGTCAATGACTCCAGACCAATTTAATAGAGGTTTTGTAGTCGGAAACGTAGATATTGATATTGATTTGGAAGTAGCTGTTCAAAATACTTTGGCGTCTCCTAAAATTGAAACTTTGCCATTTAAAACGGCAGATGTGGCACTTGTTTTTGTATGTGGAGCTGACCAATATGTGGCTACAGGTTTATTTATGAAAACGACTGATCAGAATGCTGCTGGCATTGGTACCGAAGTAAAAAAGACCTTTGCAATGGGAGCAATTAAACTTGTCGATTCAGTGGGGAATGTAGCAGCAATCTTTAATATTCAACTCTAAGTAGGAGGTTCCCCCGGTGAGAACTAAAGATTTCCCTCAAATGGAACTCATGCGCGCAGGCGTAGAATATTCATTTGAGATATCCATCAGACAATTTAAAGTATTTGTCAGGCCTTTGACGAATCTGGAAATCATTCAAGCCACGGCTTCGGCTGCTGAATCTTATGAAAGATTACCAGATTCTCAGAGGCTTTCAGTAACTGCTTCTCTATTGAATGCGATGCATCAGCTTGAAAAAGCAGCTTCTGTTGATGTGGGGGAAGTGAGCGCTTTACCTTTAGCTATTCTACAAATGATGACTCCAGATGAAGTAAACCATCTCTGGAAGCAATATTGTCGAGTGATGGACAAGGTTAACCCAGATTTCCAATTCATGAGCATTGAAGAGCTAAATGTCCTTGTGGAAGATCTAAAAAAAAGTTTAGACAAGCTCTCACAATTGACCGATTTATCTATCTCGAACTTAATCGCGGTGTGCCGCCACTTACTGAGCGAATCGACCGATTGACTCCTGGTCAAATCACTTGGTTGCTAGTGCATAGACTAGCAAGCGGTGATATGGTTATAGACGGGGGAAAACCAAGTGGAAACTAAGGTTTCAGTCAGAAGCGATTTACTTAAAATTGCAGAAGATTTGAAAGTTATCGCTCAGACTGCAGAACAAACAGGACAATCATTGGGTGAAGCTACGAAGAAAGTGGCTTCAAACGTTAATGACCAAACTGCTGTTGTTACTGGCGGAATGAATAAAATCCGAAACTACGCAAAAGATTTAGCTAAACAAATTGGAAATGATTTTAAAAATCTGTTTTCAGTCAATGCTGTCCTAGGTGGATTAAAACTTAATGAACAATTCTCTGGTTCAATCAAACAAGCGGTTACACTAAACGATACTATTCGTAATCTTTCTCCTGTTTTTGGGATGACCGAAGAGAAGGCCGAAAAGTTTAAACGAACATTAGTAAAAGGTCTTTCTGAAATAGGAGTAGGCTCTGAATCTGCAGCAAATGCTCTTGCAGGGTTAGCAGAAACAAATGTTCGTGGGGATAAAAATCTATCAGCATATGCAAGAACGGCATCCGAGCTTGCAGGCATTTCCAGACAAAAGGGACAAGAAGGTGAGATCGCTAAAGGACTAGCTCGAGTGGTTACTTCTCAAGGTGGAAATCCAAACGATCAAAAAGCGATGTCAAATGTTGCTGATGATGTCATTCGTATTCGAAATGCTACTGGTAAATCCGCTACCGAAGCTCTTCAAACATTGGAGCAGCTTTTTTCAAATGCTAACAGTGAACTTAAAAAGAAACTTGCTGGCGGCGGTGCAGTATCATTGACAGCTGCCTCCCTTATTGGAGGACAAGGTTCAACTGATTTTCTAAAGCGATATTTGGGAATGGATAAATTTTCAAGGGCTGGAATGGAAGCACAAGGACTTGGAAAACTTATTGGACCAAGCGGTGAACTTAATCAACAAGCTTTCAAGAGTACTATTTCAGAAGCTAAAGGTAGAGGTTCTGGCAATGCTGAATTCGGACTTAAGACGATGGGTCTTTCTGATGAAGAAGCTAAAGGTTTTTTAAGATTAGCTGAAGCTTTAGAGCAAAATGGCGCTGCGATTGAAAAGGCTAGAAAAGGTGTCGTCGATATCAATGATGAATATCGAAAGACCATGGGGTTAGGCGATGCCTTTAGAGCAAATATCAATCGCGTAAAAGGTGGAATTACATCTGTTCTTGAAGCAGTTGGAGCCCCAGATCTTATCAATAAAGGTACAAATGCTTTATCTGAAGCTTCTCAAAGTGATGTTGGTTCAGCTGCTGTAGTGGGAGGCGGGGCACTGCTTGCTGCAGTGCTGACTTCGAAGGGATTAGGTGGGATTGGAGGTGCGCTAGGCATTGGGAATACTCTGATGGGAGAGGCCAAGTCTAAAGCAATTGAAGCAGCTACCGGGGAAAAAGTCCAGAAGGTCGAAGTAATAAATTGGCCATTAGGTGGTATTGGAGGCGGCGCAGCTAGTGCAGTTGGCGGAGTCTTGGGTACTGCGGCTAAGTTTTTAGGTGGAGCAAGCGCTGTAGGTGGCGCTGGATATGCTGGTTATGCCGCTGGTGGCGAAATCAATAAAGTCATAGATGAAAAAACTCAAGGTGTAACCGAAGAAGGATTTTCAGGTAATGCTATCGAACGCCTTATTTTTAAACTTGATAAATTGATAGGCGGAGAAGGGGCAGCTAATATTATCCGTGCACAACAAATGACTAAAGATGTTCGAGTTACAGTTGAATCTAAAGACAAAAGTCTTAAAGCTTTTACTCCAGGAAGTAGAGGTTCAGCACAATGAGCATAGATTTAAATAAGCCCGGTGGTTTACAGCAATTAGTTGGAAAGGCATCAAGTCTTACTGGCGGAGTAGCTACTGTATTGCAACAGCTTACAGGAGCGATAGGTAACACTTGGGATATTGATGAAAGTTCTTATGGCCATGATGGAAATCAAATTCTGTTTCACGTTTTCAAAACTCCAACCGATGATTTTGATGCAGCAATAGGACAAGTTCAAGATAATGGTGGTCATAGAAAAGTTCCCATCGTGTTTCCTTATGTCGACGGGCAAAGTACCGATGACCTTGGCAGGATGGGTGAGTCATTTGATTTTGATATTTTAATTTTTGGACCTAATTATAAAAATCAATATGTAGATATTATTTCAGAGTTCGACGATCCAAGACCAGGAACTCTTATTCACCCTATTCGTGGAGCAATAACAGTTGCACCAGAATCATGGATTGTTACGCATGCTTCTGACAAAAAACAAGCTGTAGCTCTTAAAGTAAGATTTCTTGAACATAGTTTCTCTGTTGATTACAGCACTATTCCTATAGTCAATAACGTTCCATCTGCTTTGACTTCCGCAATTGATTTTATTGGTAAGATTGCTTCTGCTATTACTTTTGTTCAGTTTCTTGCGTTTATTGGTCCAAATACAAAGAATTTAGTTTCCTCTTTATTGGGTAGTTATGGCGAAGATTATTCGAGTGTTCTTGGAACTTTAAATCAAACATTTAATTCAGATGGATCAGTGACAATCCCTGGTCTTGCACCAGTAGTACCTGGACAAAGCGCTACTTTATTTAATGTTGCTACAACATTTTCAGATGTTTTTACAGGAACCACAACATTAACTGGATCCCAAACTAATCAGAGTCAAGAATTAACAGCTGCTCTCGCAACTCAACAAGCAATCGATGTTGTAAAAGCTATTAGAATATCTCTTGAAAGTTCATTAGAACAAATTGAAGCAACCGAGCTTGGTCAGGGGACACTGATATTTTACGATGTATTACTAATGTTAAAACAATCTGCAATTGCGATGCAGAATGTTCTTGAACTTGGTATTCAGACTTCAAAAAATACTGTAGTAAGTTATGTCACTCCGCGCGATATGAGCGTTCGTGAAGTTTGTTTCGCAAATGGTTTACCTCCTGATAATTCATATGATGTAGAAGTTTTAAATCCAGACCTTCTTTCGCTGAACCTTATTGTAAAAGGGACAGTAATTCAGGTCCCGGTATAATATGGCATTAGGTAAAATTACAGATACACCACTTCAACAATATCTATCTCAGAACGGTAGATTTCCGCCAGTTACTCTACAAATAAAACCAATTGATCCTAGAAGACAGGCCGTTGAGATTACAAATTTTACTGAATATTCCTTTCAAAACTCTGTGATAGTTCCGGTAGATTCATTTGAATTCAAACTTAGAAATCAATCTTTATCAGGGTCACTTCTTAAATTTGTCCGCGATGGTGACATTGCAATATTAAAAGCTGATGGGAAGATAATTAGTACTGGGATCATAGATAGCGTGAATATATCAGTTAATATGGATTCAGGTGAAGACGTTACAATTCATGGCAGAAATCTTCTGTCTCAACTAGAGGACCAAAGCACGATCAATGATAAAGATGACCCTATCTGGGGAAACAAGATGAGCCCAGAAGATGTCATAAATGCTTTGGTTTTAAATACTAGAATAAACTATTATCGTTTGCAGCAGATACCTTCGTTACCATCAATACCATTATTTGGCACTGAACCAGGAGAAAGTAAATTATCTGCTTTAATGCGATATATAGAGCCACTTAACTGCATGGTATGGATGGATCCTGACGGTACAGTAGTTATCGGAAAACCTGATATGGGTTCAGAATCTCTTGGAACATTTACCGTTGATAGAGAAAATAGAAATTCAAACTGTTTATCAATTCAAGCTAACTATTCATCAACAAGAATTCCAAATATTGTTGTTCCAGTTTGGACTGGTCAAGAGACAGTTCAATCTAGAGTAGCCCCTGAGCAATCGATCCCAAATAATGCCTCGGGACCTAAACGACTTTTATCTCAGGGGCATAGAGTTCCAAAATCAATTATAGTATCAAATCCACAAGGCTCTGATCCGCAAGCTCTTTCTGATGTTAACCAAATTGTCCTTGTAGGCGGCAATAATGTTTTGCAAGCATACGCAAAAAGAGAAATTGCTAGGGCAAATGTTGGTGAAATTGGGGTACAAGTTGTAATAAAAGGACATTATAATAGTGATCTTGATCCAATTGTCGTTGATTCAAATTATCAAATAAACTTTCCAAGAGCTCAATTAAATGAGAAAATGTATCTACACACCATAAATTATTCGATGGATGATAAAGGTGGTCAAAAGACATCATTATTTTTTTGTCGCCTTGGATCAATAGTAGCTGATGTTTCAATTGCTTCAGCGAAAGCATCTTCAACTAAAAATCAGGCAGGTGTTCAATGATGGATGCTGAGACAATAAGATTTGTAAAAGAAGAAATTAAAAGGCAACTAAACATAATTTTGAATTCTGCATCTGGAGCAAATACATCTCAAACTGAAACTATTGATAGTCTATACCCAGGAATGCCAGGGATTGACGATAGGCCTGTGATGCATCCATTCGGATTTGTTTCTCGTGCAACTCAAGGAACGATTTCAGTTACTGCAAGAGTTGGCGCTGATATACAGAATAGAATGACTCTTGGACATCGAGATAAGATGCGTCCCGACGTTGAAGAGGGAGAAGTAATGCTCTATAATTCAACAGATGATAAAATTTATGTTAGTCATGGCAAAATTATTTCTACAACACCGCATTGGGTCGAGAAGTCTGACTTAATCCATATTGGTTCTGAAGATGCTAAAGAACCATTTGTTCTTGGACTTATATTTCAAGCCTTCGAAGATAAGTTCTTGCAATTAATGCGCGACCATCGTCATGTTACAAGCGCGCCTGGTGCTTTAACAAGCATTCCTGATAATACACTTGATATTGAAGAGATTAGGCAAAGCCCTATTCTAGATAATAAAATATTAAGCGATAAAATATTTGGAGAAAAACCGTAATGCCAATGACACCAGCAGGGTTATCAGATGCCTTACATTCAAGACTTCAGAGTTTTTTTGATATTGTAGATGATGATATTCTTAAAAGATTTTGTGATGCCTGTGGTGAAGCTATTGTACAATATATTCAAGGAAATGCCGATGTTGTACCAACAGCACATTCAGGAGAAGATCTTTCAAGTCCTACTGGGCAAGCTGTGCTTATCCCAGATACTTCAGATCCACATACTCCAAGCGACGGGGCAACTTCTGAAGATAAAACTGTTGTCGGAATGGGGAGCATAATATGAGCTGGCGTATAGATCCACACACCGGGGATTACATTATGACCAATGGGGCACCAGTAGATGATCCTTCGCTTATTTATCCTGCGTATTATCGACTCAAGACAAATAGAACCCAATGGCTTTATGCTCCTGATACATCATATGGTTCCGATTTCTATACTGTGAAAAAAAGGTTTTCTGTAAACGATGTCAACCCTTTGACGAATTTAGCTAACCGTGCGTGTCTGCCAATCG
>JAHEYR010000146.1:0-1165 GCA_023251485.1 Bacteroidales bacterium | reverse complement strand
AAGACAAACGGGCAAAAAGCGTATCTTGTGTTTATCTGGCTCCGAAGGTCAGAAATGATGTTGAACTAAGTGTCACGATAGTAGATTCTCAGGGAAAGCCTCAAACGCTGAACTTGCCAGTAGTAGGGGGTAATTTCTAATGGCAACGATTAAAACGCCTTCACAAGCTGCAGATGATTATCTTACACAGCTGAAGGCATTAAAACCTGATGTAAACATTTCCCAGACTGATTCAGACTGGTGGATACGTTCGCGCGTAACAGGTGGTCTTGTTGCTGGTGTTTATGCAGATCAACGTTTAATTTCAAACGATGCACTTCCTCAACAGGCACGTCATGATGCCATTTCTAGATTTCTTGATCTTTATCTCGAACGTGGTTTTATTGGTCCAACGCAGTCGGTCGGAAATATTACTGTTACCGGAAATCCCGGTGCAACCATTCCTCAATTTTTACAATTTCTTTACCAACCAAATGGCAATACTTATCAAGCGACGGAAACCATCGTACTACCTGCAGCAACAGGTGGTCAGGTTACAGGACTTGTCCCTGCTCAATCTGTAAATTCTGGACAAAGCCAAAATCTTCTTCCTTACGCAGCACTTATTATTCCTTCTCCGCCTGTAGGTATCACCTCTTCAGCAACAGTTGATGGCGATGGAATGGCTGATGCTCGAGATCCTGAAACTGATTCACAAGCGCGTGCAGCTGTTATTCAGCGTATTAGGCAACCACTATCGGTTGGTCGTGTGTCTGATTACATCCAATATGCTCAAGAGGCTGATCCATCAGTAACTTCAGCCTCTGTGATTCGATACCCTTTTGGTCTTGGTACTGTTGCAGTATACATCACTTCTGGAACAACAAATATCGATGATGCAATAGATCAAGGGCAGCCTATTCTAGTTATTCCATCAGATGAACTTGTAGAAAAGGTTCAAGCATTTTTAGATATCAATCGTCCAGTTACTGATTGCGTAACAGTTTTAAAACCAATTCAAGTAATAATAGATGTTACGGTTCAAGTTAAATATGCAAGTGGTGTTGGGAGTACTATCCTATCCGGTCAAAGCCTTACTCAAGACGAACTTGTTCAAAGAGAGGTTCAACGGGCTCTTTACAAAACTCCTGTAGGCGGTCGAGTTCTTGGTGCTTCTGGCTATATT
>JAHEYR010000026.1:2318-26288 GCA_023251485.1 Bacteroidales bacterium | reverse complement strand
GTGTAATAAAATACCTGATTTAACAATAATAAAATTTATCCATTTATTATTATGAAAGAGCCGCAGCCAGGTTCGGTTAACTAATTATCTTCAATCCATTTAATAAGGTTTCTAATTCCTTAATGATTGCAACCTAAGTGACATATCATAGCTTAAAATCACTTACACCATCTCAGCAAGAACTTATCTGACAAGAAAATCAAAGTCCATTCGAAAGACATTCAGCAGAAGTTCATTTGGAATCCTTATTTCCATTTATACACGATTTATATACCTATCGTATCTATATCGATTATTTTTTCGCACGCCTTTTCCAAGCAGACATTGAAACTTCATCGCAACCTCATTCTACCTTCATCAAATCTTTTCTCAAGTCTAATTGAAGTCTATGCTTGATATATCCGGAAGAAATCCTGAAAACAAAAATTCTATTTCCGTTATTATTAGGTAATTCATCGAAATGGCTTGTCTAATTATTTATTAATACCTTTAACCAGTAAACCAAAAGAATTAATGAAAGAGCTATCTTCATATTTCCTTGTTATAACTTGCTTGTCTTTCTAAAGTCAACAATAAACTACACTACCTTTCAAAACATAAAAATGTTCATCAAATAAAATTGGAAATGCAAGTAGGGTAATTTCATAACTGGTTGTATTATATCTGAAAACAAAATGGATCCTAATTTATTTTCATGAGCCTCACAGAGAAAGGTATTGATCAAGCCGGATTTGATCAAATATTTAATCAATGGTATGAGCCCATTCGAAACTTCATATACTACAAAACCGGCAATGTCCATTTGGCCGAAGATATTGCTCAGGACACATTTCTTAAAATATGGGAAAAGAAAGATGACATTAATATCAGTACAATAAAGGCGTTCTTGTTTACTATTGCTACTAACCTACTAAATAACAAGATGGATCATCAAAAAGTATCCTTTAGGTTCATCAATACTTATCAACAACCAGGTAATGTATCTTCACCCGATTTTGAGATGGAAATGAGAGAGTTCAATGAAAAGCTACAAAAAGCGCTGGCCGATCTTGATGATAAAAAACGAACCGTATTTTTAATGAGCCGAATCGACGAATTAACCTATAAACAAATTGCTGAAAGCCTGGGTATAACAGTGAAGGCAATTGAAAAGCGAATGTCAAAAGCATTGGATTTTTTAAGGGATCGTATTGAAATGAATCTTTAAATTTCGCAAACTAATGAATAACGATTTCAACAAAAATAATTTTAATAAAGAGGATTTTGATAACTCTGATACTCAACATAAAATCCTTCAGTATTCTTCAGGATACAAAGTGCCTTTTTCGTTGTCGAAAGAGGATGCTTTGTCACAACTAAAAGCAAAGATAGCCGATCATCAAACTGTAGCGGGCCCTAAAAACAGATCGAAGATAAAACAAATCTATTGGTTCAGTTCTGTTGCTGCTATGTTATTATTATTGATTGGCTCATGGATGTTATGGCATCGTAATCCGGTAACTAATGTCATAGCAGAAAAAGGAAAACATATTGAATATCAACTACCTGATGGTTCGTTAGTTTCGATGAATGCTGATAGCAAAATAGCTTTTGAGAAATCCAAGTTTAATCATAAACGTCTCTTATCACTCGAAGGAGAAGCATTTTTTAAAGTAAAGAAAGGTAAATCTTTTATCGTACAAACAAAATTTGCAAACGTTAAGGTACTTGGGACATCTTTTAATGTGTTAGCCAGAGAAAATTCATTTAAAGTAAGTTGTATCACTGGAAAGGTTCTCGTTTATTCAGATCATCAGTCCATAATCATTCTCCCCGGAGAAAGCATTGTAGTGACAAATAACAAATTCTCTAAGTACCGTGACAAGAACATAAATCTGGTTGCAAACTGGTCGATTGGTAGATTTTATTTTGAGAATATTTCTCTAAATTTAGTATTCAAAGAACTTGAAAGACAATTCAACGTTAACTTTGCATTGCCCGAAATGGAAAACAAATTCTTTACGGGAGAGTTTACTAATAAAAGTCTCACGGATGCGCTTGATATAGTCTGCATACCCATGAACCTAACATACAAAATTGATGGCAATAATCAGATACATATTAAAGAAAAAGAACATTAAAACAGTATCTATTGCACTGATATTCATATTATTTTGTATTAACTCATACGCTCAGGAATATAAGCTGACCAATAACAATGAAACTTTATCGCAAGCACTTTTAAAAGCATCCAAACAATTCAATATCAAGGTAGCTTTTGATGCGCAAAAGCTTTCAACAGTCATTGTTCACAAAAAAGTTGAAGGGAAAACAGTAGATGAATTTCTACATAATTTACTTTCAGACTATGGGTTAGATTTTCAATATAAGCATGGCACTTATCTGGTCGTGGACAAAGATCCGCAACCAGATAATGCTGTTTCTGAGGGATACCAAATCATCGGAAACATTACAGACAAAGCCACCGGAGAACAACTTCCAATGGCAACAGTTAGGATACCCGAACAGAGTTATAATGTGGCCGCATCCAACAATGGATCATTCTTTATAAGAAATAAATCATCAAAGCCGATCCATCTAAATATTGGGTACATAGGTTATTATCCCATCGATACAATTATCAATTTCACCAATACTTCAGTAGATTGTTCATTTAAGTTAAACCGAAAATTTCAGACCATAGATACCGTTATTGTAAACGGACCAAAGATTGATATGATTGAATACCGTAATGATGTTGATTTTGCAACAACTGTCAATCCTTCCAAACTTAACGACTTACCCATCCTCTCTGAAACTGATCTCTTCAAATCATTACAACTTCTACCCGGTATCTCTTATTCAGAGAATTCTTCCGAAATCAGTATAAGAGGGGGATCGAGCGACCAAAACCTCGTATTATATGATGGACAGACACTGTATAGATTAAGTCATTATTATGGCATGTTTTCATCGCTAAACCCTAATATCATCAAAGACATTCAGGTTTATAGAGGCGGGTTTGATTCACGTTATGGAGAAAGAGTATCCGGCATCATAGACATAACCAGTAAATCAGGTAACCAACTCAAGCCAACAATATATGGCGATATCAATCTATTAAGTGGAAACCTTGCAGCTGAGATTCCATTGAGCAAAAAAATCACCTTTGTAATAACCGGTCGCCGCTCGTATTCCGATATCTATGCAACTGAGTTTGCCTCAAACTTATTTAAAAAAGATACCCAGATAAAATTAAAAACACCTAATAGTATCTTAACACAATCTATCCCAACTTTTTACTTTTATGATTTTAATACAAAACTTACTTATCGAATAAATAACAAAGAAAATCTGTCGCTTAGTGTTTATGGAGGAAAGGATTATTACAATAATAATTACGACCTAAAATCAAAAACATTAGATGCAACGATAGCTGATAATAACACATGGAATAATTATGGAGTGAGCGCAGCTTGGCTAAAACAATGGGAAGGTCCATTCTTTACGAATGTACAAATAGGGACTTCTGGTTATGTAAATAATTATAATAGTGTTGTAGTTGTAGTAGATACTGCAAAAACTGTAACAAATAAAACCTACTTGCCAAATCTTAAAAATTATTTCAATTCAAATAACCAAAATCAACTTTCCGATATCTTTCTTTCAATTCGAAATACCTGGTATCTTAGTAATAATAATCAATTAAACTTCGGACTATTAACACGAAGAAACAGCTCTTATTATCATAAAGATGCTGATATAATATATGTTTATGATGACACGCATCAAACATCGTGGCTCACATCCGCTTATATTCAGGATCGATTTCTCCTTTTTGATAACCTCACCATTAAACCCGGGATAAGACTTAGTCTTTATGATGGCACGCATAAATGGTATCTTGAGCCCCGTTTTTCTGCTAACTATAAATTTTCCGATCAATTCTCCATTCGTTTTACTACAGGACATTTCTGCCAGTTTATCAGTCAGGTTCTTGTTCCACAGGACATCGGTTATACTAAAGACTTCTGGGTCCAGGCCAATAATTCCACCCATCCAGTCGTAACATCAAATCATTATATTATCGGTTCAACAATCGAAACCGGAAATCTAGTAATTGATGTAGAGGCATACTACAAAAATTATGAAGGCCTACAGGAGTATTTATATGTTTCTCAATTTGCTAAATATGCTGATTTTATAAAATATTTCCCAAAAAAAAGCAAAAGTAATGCAACTACCACTCAAACTAAAATACCTGCCACCCCCACTCTGCCCAGTTATTTTATTCAAGGAAAAGGTCGGTCGTATGGTATTGATATGTCAATACGATACAAATACCAGAATTTCACAAGCTGGATATCATATTCCCTTAGTAAAAGCGTCCATCAGTTTCCTGATTTGCTAAATAATAAAGAATTCCCTGCTCCAAACGATCAGCGCAATCAGTTGAACTGGACCAATATGATTTCACTGGATAAATGGAATTTCGGGTCAACATTTCTATTCAATACTGGTCAGCCATATATTGATTTCACCAATGATACTAAGCCTATACCGACCAGCAGAGTCTTTAAACAATTACCTAATTATTTTCGTTGCGACCTATCAGCAAATTACAATTTCACATTGATGAAGACCAAATTTAAAATAGGTGCTACTATCATCAACATCTTAAATACGGATAACTATTTCGACATCAATACAAGAAAATTTGATTTTCAAAATACAGCTTTTTCTGAAACTAATATAGTGCGTGCACAACGTCGTTCTTTTAATCTATTTATTCATTTTGTCCTATAATATCTTTTTTGTCTTTTTTTCAAACTGTTCCATCTTTTTAATCAATAAAATATCGTAATTGGGTAGGGTTTAGTCGTACTCTCCTGTATTATGAATATGTAGATAAAAAAATGTACAATTTTAAAACTTTACTTATGAAAAGCAGGATTATTTTATTGGTTTTATTTGCTTTTACTATTCTCAGTTTTGAGTCGTGTACAAAAAACAATTCAACAAATAGCGGACTCACTTTTGATGCTACGCTATCAGCAAATCTTACAGCAGCAGTTGCAGTAATTGCATCTACCGAACTGAACAAAGCAAGTACAGCAGATATTCAAAGTGTTGCAGTAACTAATTTCGACAGTATCAAACATCATCATAGTCCATTTTTCCTGGGGATGAGTGGTAATATGATGAGATTTAATCTTCCTCATATTTCACCTTGTGCAACAGTCACTGTCAGTGGTACTACTTTCCCTAAAACTATCACAATCGACTATGGTGGTGGTTGCTCAAGTGGAAGGGGGCCAAAGATTACCGGAAAAATTATAATCACACAGTCTGATACACTAGTAACAGCAGGAGCTGTCAAAACAATAACTTATCAGAATGTCACTGTCGATAGTATGAAGATCGAATATACAGGTACCATAACAAACTTAGGAAAAAACTTAAATGGTAACTGGGTAATATCAAGCAACTACACACAAAAAACAACAGGCCGTAATGGAGATGTAGTGGTTGAATCGTATGCTGACGCTGTTGAGTGGATCAGTGGATTTGGAACTCCTGACAAATCTGACGATGTATTTTATAAGACCGGATCTGGAAGCATCACCGTAAACGACACCCTCAAATTTAATCGTGAAATTACAAAACCACTCTTGTATGATAACGCTTGCGGCAATATAAAAAGTGGTACAATTGTGTTAACAAAAGGCTCAGATACGATTGTTACCGATTATGGTGATGGCACTTGCGATAGCATAGCAACCGTTACAACTAACGGAACAACAGAAACCATCAACCTATCGACATTCAGATTCCCTGATAACGGACACTTTGATCAACATTGCCATGGTGGACCTCATCATGGTCCAGGTCCAAACAAAGGTGGTTTTAAGTTTGGGTTCTAAATAACTTTTCACATAGATTAAACTTACCAAAAACTTTTTTTCTCAAAGTGTACCCCCAATGCCCGTGGCTGGTAGCAGTGGGGAAAAATAAGAAGCCGATCCAAATGGATTGGCTTTCTTTTTTTATGTCTCGAAGAAAGCACAATGTGTCGTTTTAAAAGTCGTTACGTATCAAAGCGATTCCGTCGCCATCTTACAGAACTATTATCATTATAAGAGTTACCTTTGTACTAAAATACGATCTTGATTATTTCTGAGTTTTTAAAATCAGGAATCCGTAAATGCAGCAACACAATGAGCATAGACACTGACAAACATAACGAATTATCTACAACAACTATTTGCATCTTAAGACATGGCGAAACTGATTGGAATTCGTTAGGCAAACTACAAGGAACTGAAGATATTGAGCTTAATGATCTGGGACGTGAACAAGCCATTAAAACCGCTCGTTATTTTGAAACTGAACCCTGGGATATTATGGTTTCGAGTCCTTTAAAAAGAGCTTATGAAACGGCTCAAATTATTGCTTCGCGCATTTCACTATCCACTATTCATGTTATTGATGAAATAAAAGAGCGGAGTTATGGTTCGGCCTCCGGTTTATTGCCTGACGAACGAAGAAGACTTTTCCCAAATGGTATCATCCCTGACCAGGAAGAATTTGAACATCTACGTCAACGAGCTATGGTTGGCTTAACAAAAATAGCAACTGATTTTAAGGGTAAAAGAATCATTGTCGTATCACACGGAGGACTTACTAATTCAATATTGTATACGCTTTCTGACGGAGAGTTTGGTAGCTTTAAAACACGTCTCAAAAACGGATGTATCAATAAAATCAGCCTGCAAAACAATAAATGGACGGTGGAATTTTATAATAAAACTGCCGAAGAATTATTAGATCCGATTACTCCATCGATAGATAAATAACGCCATTAGCGTTCAATCAATTGAACAGGTCCTGTTTGGTTACTTCACTTCTTTTCATTGACAAAGATAATACTCAGAGTATATGGCTATGCTAATTCCCTCCCATAACTAAGGGAATCTCTATCCCATCTCCACTCCATACTCAGGGTATCTTTACCCCTTCCTCACCCCTAGGGGGTGAGTTACCCCTGAAGTTCCCATGAATCAAAGATCCGGATTGGATGTAGGTTAGAACCATTGCATGGTTGTCTTTGAACTGATTAATGTTTTTTTTTCTATATTTGGGGTACTGCAATTCTTATGAAGAAACACCTGAAAAAGTTGGTAGGTCCCATTATTTTATCATGGAAACAATTGACTTTATTAATCTCATATTTGAATTAATTCAGTCAAAATATTTTTCAACCAGCATCGCAAAGCCTTTAATATCACCTTAATATCTTAATACCAGCCAAATGGACACTGAACCAGCCAAAGAAACCCTTAATAATAAAACCTTAGAAGACCTTCGATTTGCTGATGTTATGAACCTTGAAGAGATTCAACATTTACAGGATTTGTTTTCAGATACTTGTGGAGTTGCCTCTCTTATTACAAACCCTGATGGCACGCCTATTACCAAGCCCAGTAATTTCTGCCGACTATGCATCGATATTATCCGCAAAACGGAAAAAGGCTGCGCCCATTGTTATCAATCGGATGCAATCGTTGGCAGTCATAGTTTCGCAGGGCCGATTGTACAGAAATGCTTGAGTGGTGGCTTATGGGATGCCGGTGCAAGTATTACTGTTGGCGGCAAGCATATTGCCATTTGGCTGGTTGGACAGGTTCGGAACGAAGAATTAGATGAGCAACGAATGCTGGCTTATGCAGATGAAATTGGAGCTGATAGAAAAGAGTTCATGGAGGCACTTAATGAAGTCCCGATCATGTCTGTTGCGCAGTTTCAAAAGGTATCCAACATGCTATTTGCATTTGCAAACCAGCTTTCTGAAAAAGCCTACAACAATTTACAATTAAAAAAAGAAATTGCCGAACGGGAGAGATCAGGCAAGTTATTACAAGAGAGTAAGGAATGGCTTGCAATAACACTAAACTCTATTGGCGATGGTGTAATATCTACTGATAACAACGGATTGATTGTCGACATGAACCCTATGGCTGAAACCCTTTGTGGTTTTAAATTAGTTGAAGCTCATGGCAAACCTCTATTTGAGATATTTCATATCATTAATTCAGAAACTAGAGAGCTTGTAGATAATCCGGTTTTAAAGGTTTTGGAAAGTGGACAAGTTATTGGTCTTGCAAACCATACCGTATTGATTTCGAAGGATAAAACTGAATATCAGATAGCTGACAGTGCAGCTCCTATAAAAAACAAAGAGGGTATTATTAGTGGAGTAGTTTTGGTCTTTTCCGATATAACAAAGAAGTACGAAGCAGAAACAAAACTTAGAGAGAGTGAAAGAGGACTAAAAGAATCACAAAAGATTGCCGGATTAGGAAGTTATATACTTGATTTCAAGACAGGGTTCTGGACTAGTTCTGAAATTATGGATTCAATTTTTGGTATTGACGAAACGCATCAGAAATCAGTTGAAGGATGGCTTGAGATAATACATCCTAACTGGCAGGAAAAGATGAATCAATATCTGACAAAAGAAATTATTGGAGGCCATAAAAGATTCGATATAGCCTATAAAATCATACGAAAAAGCGATAAACAAGAGAGATGGGTACATGGATTTGGTGAGTTATCTTTCGATTCGGAGAACAATCTCTCTCATATGCATGGAACCATACAGGATATCACCGAGCGCAGGCAAGCAGAAAATCAACTCAAACTGTTAAGCAGAGCTGTTGAGCAAAGCCCTGTCACCATTGTTATAACCAACACGGAAGGCATTATTGAATATGTAAATCCAAAATTTACAGAAGTAACGGGCTATTCTTTGGATGAGGTAAAAGGCAAGAACCCCCGTGTTTTGCAATCGGGCAAACACCCCATTGAGTTTTATCAGAACCTCTGGAATACGATATTATCTGGTAAAGATTGGAAGGGTGAGTTTCATAACAAAAAGAAAAATGGTGATTCGTATTGGGAAAGTGCTGTAATCTCACCATTGATAAATAGTAAAGGGGATATTTCCTTTTTGATTGCAATAAAAGAAGATATCACTGAAAAGAAAAAGATGTTTGAAGAGCTGGTCGAAGCAAAAGAACACGCAGAAGAGAGCGATAAACTCAAAACTGCTTTTCTGAATAACATTTCTCACGAAATAAGAACACCGTTTAACGGCATACTCGGGTTCCTTTCATTAATTCAAAATGAGGATTTGTCTGATGCCGAAAAATATGAATATATCAACATCATCAACCAGAGTGCTGATAGACTGATGAATACAATTAACGATATTGTAGAAATTGCACAAATTCAAGCAGGACAGATAAAACTAACACTCACAGAAACCAATATCAGCAATCTGGCCAATGATCTTTTCGAACAGTATAAATCGGATGCCGAAATCAAAGGGGTACGCTTTATATTAAATAATAAACTCAGTATAACTGATTGCTGGTTAAATACTGATTCTATAAAGTTAAACACCATGCTTGTATACCTGATTAAAAATGCTATAAAGTTTACTACATCAGGGGTTATTAATTTTACGATTCTAAAGAATACGGATTGTATGGTATTCTCAATTAAAGATACCGGCATCGGCATACCTGAGAGCAAGCAGAAGATAATTTTTGAACGGTTTACACAAGCGAATGTCTCTAGCCTCCGGCAATTTGAAGGCTCGGGATTAGGTCTCTCAATCGCGAAGGCTTATGTGGAGATGATGAGAGGAAAAATCTGGGTGGAAAGCGAAGAGGGAAAAGGCTCAACATTCTCATTCACGATACCTTATAATTAATTATGCTACCTTTCATCGCTTCTATCCCCTTTTACTAATCTCGGCAAGTGCATCGCGGTTAGTGATGACAACACTCTTTTCATCGAGACTAATTAATCCGTCTTTTTCAAAGGTCTTCAAGAGCTTAACAGTGCTTTCAGTCGAAAGACCGGCAAACTCAGCTATATCACGCCGGGATAAGAGTGTAAATACATCTTCTGCATCCTGATTAGCACTATCGATATAGAGCAAAGCATCAGCAAGGCGCCCGTTCATTTGTTTATAAGTATGGTTACGGAGTGTATCATACAAGATTGTGTTTTGCTCACAATACCGCCTGATCAATGTAAAGGCAAACATACCATTTTGCTGAACCACCTTAGCAATAGCCGACTTCTCGATCAAAAACACCAACGTATCGGTTAATGCAACTACGGAATAATTAAATACATTTTTACCGAATACAGATGAGAGGCCCACAAACTCACCCGTTTTAATGATCCTGAGATTGAGACTTTTCGAAGCATCACCCTCAATATGTTGCTTAGCAATACCACTCATGACAAAAAGCACATAAGAGGCAAAAGCACCTTGTTTGGTTAAGTTCTCGCCCTTTCGAAAAAGCACCTGTGTTTTACTTGCTCTCACCACCTCCACCTCTTCGGTTGTAAGTAATTGAAAGCAGGGAGATTTTATATCACAAACAAAATCATTATCGATCTCAGAGATAGTCTTCATTTTAATGGTATTAAGCCCGACAAAGTTAAACTAATTCTATTAAGGAGCTGATCTATCTTGATTTACTCTACTATATCAAAAAGTTTTTTTATTTGAAGGCCTGGACGATTATGAATATTAAAAAGAGATGCCAAACACAAGTCTCTTCTAATAAGCGACAGGTATTTGGCATCTCCGAAAATATGAGAAGTAAAGGAGATTACTTCACAAACTTAGCTTTCATTAAGAACTCAAGACTTTTCTTGGCGCTTTCGAGTGAGCTACCAACGCTTGATTTTTCAGCTTCTACAATAAAGTATTTGGTCCCTGCTTTCTTAGCATTATCGAAATAAGGTTTAAAGTCGATTTTACCACTAGCACCAACTTCTTCTTCATCTTTTACATGATAGAATACGAAACGTCCTGGATATTTGTTGAAGTAATCTACAGCTTTCTTTCCACCAACATGAATCCACCAAAGATCTAGTTCGAAACAAACCTTTGAAGGATCAGTATTTTTAAGCATATTGTCATAGACTGTAGTCCCGTCAATGTCTACAAATTCTTTATCATGATTATGATATCCAAAAAGAAGACCTTTAGCTTTGCACTTCTCTCCTATTGCATTGAAATATTTACAATAACGATTGTTTCCTTCTATACTTTCAAAACCTACTTTATCCATAAAGGGTTGAATGATATATTTGGCACCAACGGCAATATGTGCATCAATACACTGATCCCACCAAGCCATGGTTTCATTCCATTTAGCTTCATCCGGTAGGGGTTGTCCGGTGTGCGAGCTAGGCATATACAATTTATTAGCTTTTAAAAGCGCTTTAAAAGCTTCAGGTGTCATTCCATAAAACAAGCCATCTTTATATCCGGCAGCTTCCACATACGCATAACCCATCTTCGCAACAGCTTCGATGGTTCGCTGAGGATTAACTTGCATTGAATCACGTACAGAATATAACTGTAATCCGATTACTTTTTTCTGCGCCATAAGTGTCGAGGCGCTAATCACCAGTAAAATAGTGCCTAAGGCAATAATACCAGCTACTTTTGAAATGAATTGATTTGTCATTTTTGTTTTTATTTGCGGTGTAATTAATTTTTCATGATGAGCGACTATACTATTTTTATAGAGATCTTGATAAAATCATCAACCAATTTTGATTACAAAATATCCTTTTTTTTACTGGCATTGAAATTACAATTTTTTCTTTAATACTTCTGACTGAAAACAGACTAAAATTCATATTATTTTACCAGATTAGTTGAAGCCTGTATCTTAAAGTTGAAAATCGAAAAGCAGAGATTTTTCTTACTCACATTTGTATTTCACCATCGTAATACCTTATCTTTGTTTTAAGGAGATTTGCTTTTATTATTTTGAACTTTTAAAATACCTTAACAAGTTCTAACCCAACATCATTAAACACTCTTTTTGCGACCTCAATTTCTGTTTCCGAAAATCATTTAATTACTGAGAAAAATATCTTCTTAGGCATTTTTAAAAAGATACTTTACGCTTGGTTTAATGTTTTAAAAAGGCATTACAATGATAAAAATTTTAACAATAGACGACATCTACGATAATCTAATTGTGTCGAATGCCTTGTTAGAAGAGGCCTTTCCCGATGCACAATTATTGATTGCCCAATCAGGTAAAAAGGGTATTGAATTGTGCATTTCTGAAAAGCCGGACGTCGTATTACTTGATATTGTAATGCCAATAATGGATGGTTACGAAGTCTGTAGAATTCTTAAAACAGATGAAGTATTAAGACATATACCCGTTGTTATGGTAACGGCTTCAAAAACAGACAAAGCCAGCCGTATAAAGGCCCTGGAGTTGGGAGCTGATGCATTCTTAACGAAACCACTTGACGAATCAGAATTAAAAGCTCAGATCAGAGCAATGCTAAGGATAAAAGAATCTGAAGACCGTCAACTAAATGAAAAAGCAAAACTAGAGAGCCTAATCCATGAAAGGACAAAAGCGCTGGAAAAAGAACTTGCAGAGCACAAACGAACTGAAGCAGCCTTACGCGAAAGTGAAGAATTATTACGCATCTCTTTTGATCAGGCTCCCAGTGGTGCTGCCATTGCATCATTAGACCAACAATTCTTACGTGTAAATGAGGTTTTATGTAAAATAACAGGCTACTCAGCTGAAGAACTGACCAAGTTACGATATACAGACATAACCCACCCTGAAGATCTGGAATCTAATTTACTCCTAGCCAATCAATTAGCAAACAGGCTGATTAATCAGTATAGTCTGGAAAAACGATACATCCGTAAAGACGGACAAATTATATGGGTATTTCTCTCTTCACGTGTAGTCAAGGATAGTGATGGAAATCCTCTTTACGTTTTAGGGACGATACAAGATATAACCGATAGAAAAAACGCTGAACTAGCTCTTAAAAAAAGTGAACAAACACTCGAAACACTGATCTCTAATCTCCCCGGTTTCGTTTATCGGTGTAGAAATGATCAGAATTGGACCATGGAATACCTTAGTGAGGGGTGTTTATTGGTAACCGGTTACTCCGCGGATGAATTACGCTTCAATAAGACAAAATCATTTAACGACATTATTCATTCTGATTATCATGATCCTATCTGGAAAAAATGGCAATCTAATTTAAAAAGAAAGCTTCCCTTCGAAGAAACATATAAAATAATCCATAAAGATGGAACCATTCGTTGGGTTTGGGAACGTGGACGAGGAGTATTTTCTAATGGCAGCAAACTTCTCTATCTGGAGGGTTTCATTCAGGATATAACGATTGCAAAACAAGCAGAAGAAGCCTTAAAAGAGAGCGAGGATAAATTTAGAACGCTGGCAGAATCGGCTCCTTTTGCAATTATGATTTATCAGGACGACTATTGGGTCTATGCAAATCAAGCTGGATCCAAAATTTGCAAATATTCTGTAGAAGAGCTCTACAATATGCACTTTTGGGAAATTGTGGAGGATGATTTTAGGGAAATTATCATCCAAAAAGGAAGGAATAGAGAAAAGTCCAAAGAAGATGATAACTCCTACGAATTCAAAATCAGGACAAAAGATGGAATGCAAAAATGGGTTTTCCTTACAGGAAGCTCTATCATTTACAGAGGAAGACCGGCTGGCATTCTTTCGGTAGTTGATATTACAGAACGTAAACGCGCTGAAGATATACAGAATGTGATGTATGCTATTTCTAATGCTGCTATTGTGACAAAAGATCTCAAAGAGTTGATCTTTCTTATCAGAGAACAGCTGAGCTTGTTGATCGACACAACTAATTTTGCTGTAGCCTTTTATAATAAAGATACGGGCATGTTATCAGCACCTTATTTTGAAGACGAAAAAGATATTATTGATAGCTGGCCGTTTGAGAAATCTATTACGGGTTATGTGATAAAGCAAAATAGGCCTATGTTGCTCTCAAAGCAACAAATAAACGACTTAGAAATGTCGGGTGAAATTACACCTATTGGGACAATCTGCGAAGTCTGGCTGGGAGTTCCATTACAAGTTGAAGAGAATGTAATCGGTGCTTTTGTAGTTCAAAGCTATAACAATCCATTGGCTTATAATGAAAAAGACCTTGAAATGCTCGATTTTATCTCGCATCAGATCAGTATTTCGATACAACGAAAGCAGGATATTCAAAATCTTAGAGTTGCATTGTCAAAAGCAGAAGAAAGTGATCGATTGAAGACAGCCTTTTTATCAAATATGTCGCATGAGATACGTTCTCCAATGAATGGTATTATTGGATTCTCCGAATTATTAGATGATGAGACCTTGACAAGTGATGAGCGTAAACAATTTACCAGAATTATCAACACGAATGGGAAACACCTTCTTTCTATCATTAATGACATTGTCGATGTCGCCAAAATTGATAGTAACCAGCTTGCAATTAACAAAGAATGGTTCTATCTCAATCATATGCTCAACGAATTGTTAGTTTCGTATAATAACGAGAAGGTAATTCAGAATAAGGAAAATGTCTCCTTTATACTGGAGAAAGCATTTGAAGATCATCAAAGTCTGATATTGACAGATGATGTCCGTCTGAGGCAAATTTTGCTTAATCTACTCGGCAATGCCTTAAAGTTTACGAGAGAGGGATTTATTAAATTTGGCTATTCGTTACAAAATGATAAACTTTGCTTCTTCGTTCAAGATACAGGAAAGGGAGTAGCGAAAGAGAAACAAACCATTATTTTTGAGCGGTTCAGGCAAGAAGAAGAGTCGTATACCCGTCAGTTTGGAGGCACCGGATTGGGACTAACCATCTCAAAAGGGTTGGTCGAACTACTCGGTGGCAAAATGTGGTTGGTTTCGGACGAGGGAAAGGGAGCCTCCTTTTTCTTTACACTACCCTATAAGGTTCCGAATCTTAATTCTCTGAATTTTGACAATTACTAAACTCAATTATATTTATCCTTTAATTTTTTGAATAATGAAAAAAGATCTATTACGTAAAAATGCGCTTGAGTACCATTCAATGGGACGTCCGGGCAAAATTGAGGTTATTCCTACAAAACCTCATAGCTCACAGCGCGATTTATCGCTTGCATACTCCCCCGGCGTTGCCGAACCTTGCCTTGAAATTAAAGCTAATCCCGATGATGTTTATAAATATACCGCAAAAGGAAATCTGGTAGCAGTGATCTCTAATGGAACTGCAGTTTTAGGCCTTGGCGATATTGGTCCGGAAGCTGGGAAACCTGTAATGGAAGGGAAAGGATTGCTCTTTAAAATCTTTTCAGACATAGATGTCTTTGACATAGAGGTAAACGAAAAAGATGTCGATCGTTTTGTGGCTACCGTCAAAGCTATTGCGCCTACTTTTGGTGGAATTAATCTCGAAGACATTAAGGCTCCGGAGTGTTTTGCCATAGAAGAAAGATTGAAAAAGGAGTTAGACATTCCGGTTATGCATGATGATCAACATGGGACAGCCATTATCACTTCTGCCGGTTTTCTGAATGCACTTGAGATTTCGAATAAAAAGATTGAAAATGTTAAGATTGTTGTAAACGGAGCAGGAGCCTCGGCTATCTCGTGTACAAAACTCTATGTTGCACTAGGTGCCAAATTAGAAAATATTGTGATGGTCGATAGTAAAGGGGTTATTCATGTTGATCGCACGGATCTGAACGACATGAAGAAACTGTTTGCAACCAGTCGCCCTGTTCATACACTTGAAGAGGCTATAAAAGGCGCTGACATGTTTTTAGGCCTTTCTGTGGGTGGGGCGTTAACACCCGATATGCTATTATCGATGGCGCCCCATGCTATTGTTTTTGCATTGGCCAACCCTACTCCTGAAATCTCGTATGAGCTTGCCATAGCAACCCGAAACGATATCATTATGGCAACCGGTCGATCTGATTTTCCAAATCAGGTTAACAATGTGTTAGGGTTCCCTTATATCTTCAGAGGAGCGCTCGATGTAAGAGCTAAAGCAATTAATGAAGAAATGAAGTTGGCGGCGGTATATGCTCTTTCCGAATTGGCAAAGGCACCAGTACCTGAAGAGGTCAATATTGCTTACCAAACTACAAATATCAAATTTGGAAAGGATTATATCATTCCCAAGCCATCGGATCCCAGACTGATTACACATGTAGCACCAGCTGTAGCAAAGGCAGCAATGGAATCGGGCGTTGCCCGTATGCCCATCACCGACTGGTTTGCTTATGAGCAGGAACTGGTAAAACGGTTAGGCCTGGTGAACCCATTTATTCGTCAAATCAAAGAACGTGCTCGTAAATGTCCGAAACGGGTGCTTTTCAGTGAAGCCGAAAACTATAAGATATTAAAAGCAGCAGAAATCCTTTTAGATGAGCATACCGCCATTCCTATCCTTTTAGGAAATGAGGAAAAGATTCAAGCCCTGATCAAAGAATACGATCTGGCACTCGATGGCGTTCAGATTATTGACCATAGAAGCGAGAGCATGACTGAGACACGGCATGCTTTTGCAGAATTCTATTATCAAAAAAGACAAAGGAAAGGGATCACCCTTAAAATGGCTCGTGAAAGAATCAGGCAGAATAACTACTTTGGTGCAATGCTGGTAGAAAAGGGATATGCTGATGCGATGATCTCCGGGTTAACTTCCAGCTACCCCGAAACTATTCGTCCTGCATTACACATCATTGGTATCCATCCCGGAGTAAAGAAGGTTTCGGGAATGTATATTCTGAATACAAAAAAAGGGACACTATTTATGGCAGATGCGACTGTGAATATTGACCCTTCGGTTGACGATTTGGTGGAAATCACATTACAGGCTGCACGAATGGTACAGGAGTTCAATATAAAACCTCGTATTGCCATGCTTTCGTTCTCTAACTTCGGCTCTTCTGTAGGCACAGGTCCTTCAAAGGTTCAAAAGGCAGTAGAAATATTGCATCGCGACCATCCTGAATTAACTGTTGATGGAGAACTTCAGGCAAACTTTGCACTGAACAAGATAATGCTTCAAGAGAATTTTCCTTTCTCAACACTAGTTGGAGAACAAGTAAACACCTTGATATTTCCAGAACTAACTTCAGCAAACATTGCCTATAAGCTCTTACAGGAGCTAGGGGCTGCTGAGGCAATAGGGCCGGTATTGATGGGTTTGAACAAAGCTGTTCATGTTTTGCAGATGGGATGTACCGTATCAGAAATAGTAAATATGACGACGATAGCTGTTCTTGATTCACAATGTATTGAAGAAGAAAAATAATCAAACAATGTGTTGATTCGAAGCTTGTATGTTAAAACAAAGGTGTAACCTATTTTGTTAATAACTAACACAATTCGTTACACCTTTGAATTGTGATGATCTGATCTTCAAATCAACGTTTTTTTAACTTTCAAATCTTAAGACCGTTTATGAAAAAAATTACCGTTATAGGGGCAGGAAATGTTGGAGCAACAGTTGCCAATGTGATTGCTCAGAGAGATTTAGCCCGCGAAATTATCCTTGTCGATATTAAAGAAGGAGTTGCAGAAGGTAAGGCATTGGATATTTGGCAGACTTCTTCGATCAACCATTTTAATACCCGTGTAATCGGTGTTACCAATGATTATTTAAGAACAAAAGGCTCAGGTGTGGTTGTAATCACATCCGGTATTCCAAGGAAACCTGGGATGAGTCGTGATGACCTGATCAGAACAAATGCATCTATTGTAAAAGATGTTGTTGAAAAAGTTATCAAATACTCTCCCGAAGCGATCATAATTATTGTTTCAAACCCATTAGATGTAATGACCTATACAGCCTATCTGGCCGCTCGCAAGGATTCACGAAAGGTGTTTGGTATGGCAGGGATTCTCGATACTGGTCGTTACCGTGCTTTTGTCGCCGATGCACTTAACGTCTCACCTAAAGATGTAAGTGCCTTGTTACTAGGGAGTCATGGAGACACGATGGTTCCACTTCCGCGTTATACATCAGTTGCAGGTATTCCTCTTCCCGAACTGCTGAATTCGGAAGAGATCGAACGTATTGTTCTTCGCACCCGTAACGGAGGAGGGGAATTGGTTAACCTGATGGGAACTTCAGCATGGTATGCCCCCGGAGCGGCTGCAGCTCAAATGGTAGAAGCCATTGTTGACGACCAGAATCGTATTTTCCCGGTTTGCACACTTCTTAATGGCGAATATGGATTAAAAGACATATATTTGGGTGTCCCGGTAAAACTGGGAGCCAATGGTATTGAAGAAATTATTGAACTTAACCTAAATAAAGACGAAATGCGTATGCTTCATGAATCAGCCGACTCGGTTAGAGATGTAATGAAGACGCTTGATGATATGCATTTGTTTGATGAGAAATGAATAAAATTGTAGTCCTGACTGGTGCTGGCATCAGTGCAGAAAGTGGAATTAAGACCTTTCGCGATAGTGGAGGGCTTTGGGAAGAGCACCGCATAGAAGATGTTGCGACCTTTGAAGGATGGCAACGAAATCCTAAGCTGGTGCTTACCTTTTATAATGAACGGCGAAAACAATTGCTTAACGCAGAACCTAATGCGGCACATAAAGCATTAGTAGAGCTGGAATCGAAGTATGAGGTTCAGATTATCACACAAAATGTTGATGATTTACATGAACGGGCGGGATCAAAAAATGTGCTTCATCTTCATGGAGAGCTAAAAAAGGTTCGTTCTACTGTAGATGATAATTTGGTATACGAACTGGAGGGATGGGAATTAAAACAAGGTGATAAATGCGAAAAAGGATCACAACTCCGCCCCCATATCGTTTGGTTTGGCGAGGCGGTACCGATGATAGAACCAGCAATATTGTTTTCGCAAGAGGCTGATATTTTCATTGTGATTGGAACCTCGCTGAATGTATATCCAGCAGCCGGACTAATTGCATATGTACCAACCATGAGTCCGAAATATCTGATCGACCCCAATGCTAAATCACTTCCAAATGTTAAAAATTTGGAAATCATTGAAGAAAAGGCAGGTAAAGGGACTCCCACCTTGGTGAAACGATTATTATTATAGAAGTTTTTTTGTAACTTTGCCTTCTATCCAAAAAATTAATTTCGTTTTAAACATGAAAAAACTGCTCATCCTCCTTGCGGTAGCACTGGTTTCGTTTACAGGTTGTAAGAAAGACAACGCTCAAAATGGAATAGATCATCAACTGATTGTTGATTATCTCCAAAAGAACAATTTATTATCGTCTGCACAACATACCGGTTCAGGTCTTTATTATACTGTAACAAACACAGGAGACGCCACACGTCCATCCTCTACATCAACGGTTTATGTTAAATATACCGGAACACTATTGGATGGAACACAGTTTGATTCATCATACGAAGCATCTGAGCAACCGGCCAGTTTCCTCTTATCAGGAACGATCAAAGGTTTTGCTGAAGGCTTACGGCTTTTTGGTAAAGGTGGTAAAGGTAAACTGTTTATCCCCTCATCCATAGGTTACGGAAGCACTGCAACAGGATCTATTCCGGCTAACTCGGTTCTTATTTTCGATTTTGAGCTTGTAACTTTTAATTAATGGCAATACGCAGATCAGTAATCAAAAGATCTGCACCTTCTGCAAACGACCCGGCCGTTGCCCTTGCAAAAGCCCGGTCGTTTTGCGCTTATCAGGAACGGTGCAAAAATGAGGTAATATTTCATCTCCATTCATTCGGATTGTCGGAAGAACAAACAACTGTGATTATTAGTAATCTCGAAGAAGAGGACTTTCTGAATGAAGAACGTTTTGCACTAGCCTATGCAAGAGGAAAATTCAGCCAACTGCAATGGGGAAGAATTAAAATTAAGGCTGAATTATTGAGTAAAGGATTGTCCGATTCATTGATCCGTATGGCAATGGAGACGATACCCGATGATGAGTATTTAAAATGTATTGAATCGCTTGTAGAAGCTAAACGAAACTCGCTCTCCTCCATAGATGATCTTCATGTATTAAAACATAAGATCTACTCTTTCCTTGCTTCAAAAGGATTTGAAGAGCATCTGATCTATAACGAAATAAATAAAATTAAAACATAATGGTAACTTTAGATTCTGTTAAGGATTTAGGAAAAAGGATTGATGCCTTAAGGAGGTACCTTTGACATCGATAATCGCTTAAAACTTATTTCCGAAAAAGAGGAAATAACACATGAAGCTGACTTCTGGAATGACTCTAAAAAGGCTGAACAAGTCATGAAAGCCATTCAGGAAGAGAAACGTTGGACTGAAGATTTTGCAAATGCAGCATCGGCTTGCGACGACTTGAATGTGATTTATGAATTCTATCAAGCCGAAGAGGCCAACGAAACCGAAGTAGAACAAAACTATAACCACGCCCTTGAACTGATCGAAGCATTAGAGTTTCGAAATATGTTAAGCAACGAAGAGGATAAATTAGGATGTATCATCAACATTAATGCTGGTGCCGGTGGAACTGAGAGTCAGGACTGGGCCGCTATGTTAATGCGGATGTACATCCGCTATGGTGAACGAAATAACTATAAAATTAAAGAGCTCGACCTTCAGGATGGCGAAACAGCTGGTATCAAAAGCTGCTCACTTGAGTTTGAAGGTGACTACTCGTTTGGATATCTAAAAGGTGAAAATGGCGTCCATCGCTTGGTACGTATCTCCCCTTTCGACTCTAATGCTCGTCGACATACTTCTTTTGCTTCTGTCTATGTGTATCCCGTAGTTGATGATAACATTCAAATTGAAATCAGCAATTCCGACATCACATGGGACACTTTTCGTTCGAGTGGTCCTGGAGGACAAAATGTAAACAAAGTGGAAACAGCAGTTCGCTTGCGTCATGCTCCTACCGGAATTGTAATTGAATGTCAGGAAACCCGTTCACAACTACAGAATAGGGAGAAGGCTATTCAGATGCTCAAATCTCAGCTTTATGAGATTGAACTACGTAAGCGTCGTGAGAAGCAGGACGTAATTGAGGGAAACAAAAAGAAAATAGAATGGGGTTCACAAATCAGATCCTATGTCCTGCATCCCTACAAACTGATAAAAGACACCCGCACCAGCTTTGAAACCTCAAATACACAAGGTGTACTCGATGGCGACCTCAATGGCTTTATCAAAGCCTATCTAATGGAATTTGGTGGAGAATAAACATATACAAAAAAAATGTTACAGATTTATCATAACCCAAAGTGTCGAAAGTCGAGAGCCGGGCTGGATTATTTAAAGACCAAAGGGCTGGACTTCGAAGTTATTGAGTATCTAAAAACAGGTTTAACGAAAGAGATGTTACAGCAAATCTTACAACGGCTAAATATAAAACCGGTTGAACTTGTACGAACCCAGGAAGATTATTTCAAACAACAACTGAAAGGAAAAAACTTTTCAGATGAAGAGTGGATTCAAATCATTATCGAAAATCCTAAACTCTTAAAACGCCCTGTTATTATTCATGATTTCAAGGCTGTATGGGCCGATCCTGCTGAAGAAGCCGATAAAATATTTTAATCCGTACCTATAAAAATTAATACCATGAAAGTCCGTATTGAAAAAGATACCATGGGAACTGTTGAGGTTCCTTCAAACGTATATTGGGGTGCACAGACCCAGCGTTCTAAAGACAACTTCAAAATTGGAGATGGGAAAATGCCTGTCGAAATTATTCGTGCATTCGCCTATCTAAAAAAAGCAGCTGCACTTACTAATCTGGAACTTGGTGTTTTATCCAAGGAGAAATCTGATTTGATTGGACAGGTTTGCGACGAGATACTATCAGGTTCACTCGACGATCAGTTTCCATTGGTCGTATGGCAAACTGGTTCGGGGACACAAAGCAATATGAATGTAAATGAGGTGATCTCAAATAGAGCACATGTATTAGCCGGAGGAGTGTTAGGTAAAGGGAAAAGCCCTGTTCACCCTAATGATGATGCGAACAAATCACAATCCTCTAACGACACCTTCCCCACTGCAATGCATATTGCCGCCTACAAAATGTTGATAGATGTAACTATTCCGGGTATTGAGTTGCTAAGAAAGACATTGGCCGCAAAATCAGAAGCCTTCAAAGATATTGTAAAGATTGGTCGTACTCACCTGATGGATGCAACTCCGCTGACACTGGGACAAGAGTTTTCAGGATATGTCTCTCAGCTTGACCATGGACTCGTTGCATTAAAAAATACGCTGCCCCACCTCTCGGAATTAGCCCTTGGAGGAACAGCTGTAGGAACAGGAATTAATACACCAAAAGGTTATTCTGAGCTGGTGGCTCAAAAGATTACCGAATTAAGCGGATATCCCTTCATCACAGCACCGAATAAATTCGAAGCGCTATCGGCCCATGACGCACTGGTAGAAGCTTCAGGGGCGCTAAAAAGACTTGCAGTAAGCCTGATGAAAATAGGGAATGATACACGTTTACTTGGTTCAGGTCCGCGCTGTGGGATTGGAGAACTTTCGCTTCCTGAAAATGAACCTGGATCTTCTATTATGCCTGGAAAAGTAAATCCTACACAGAATGAAGCATTAACAATGGTCTGTGCTCAGATTATTGGTTGCGATGCGGCTATTACAGTAGCTGGGACACATGGACATTTTCAATTGAACGTATTTAAACCTGTTATTATCTTTAACTTTTTGATGGCAGCCCGTCTGTTGGGTGACGCCTGTGTTTCATTTAATGATAATTGTGCTGTAGGCATTAAAGCAAACGAACGCAATATTGAGAAAAACCTTGAGAATTCGTTGATGCTTGTTACTGCTCTCAATACACATATAGGCTATGAAAACGCTGCAAAGATTGCTAAGAAAGCACACCATGAAGGAACATCACTTCGTCAGGCTGCTATTGCATTAGATCTCTTAACAGATGAGCAGTTTACCCTCTGGGTAGATCCACGTAAAATGATATAACTTCACTATTCAAGAAAAAGAAGAAAGGCTGCCCAATTAGAGAGCAGCCTTTCTTCTTTTAAGAACTTAATTTGGGAGTACTTATGAATAAGGCTTAAACTTTTTCTTTCATAAACTTACCTACCTTATGGGCATCACCTGCATGCGAACCCATACTCCAATAATTACTATCAGGCATAGTAAGTATTAATGGATGAATCTTTTTATAATCAGGACATCCACCACGAAGGAATACGTCAAAAGCAGCCACTCTTGCTATTTCACCGATAAATAAAAAGTTATCGGGCAATTCAACAGTCTGTACTAATTTACATTCCATACTAATCGGACATTCCCTAATCATTGGCGCCGTTCCGGTAATCCCATAACAGAAATCGAACAATTCGGACTTGTCGCGATCCTTTCCCGAGACCAATCCGCAATAGTCTGTTTCGATTACCTGATCTTGTGCCGGAATATTGACACTAAATGTTTTGTTTTCAAAGATCCCTTTGCTGGTATAGTGCTCTTTGCCTATAGATACAGCAATCATGGGGGGATCTGAATTTACGCGACTTACCCAAACGGCAGTCATGAAGTTAGCTTTTCCTTCTACGTTGGCGCCTACAATTGTAACGGGCATTGGAATATAGACGTCTTTTTCGATACTTATTCTGTTCATAGTGGTCGATTTTATCGGTCAATCCTTATCTTCCAAATATAATGGCAGAATAAACAGAATGCAAGTGTTACGGAAGAAAAAATTAATAATTATTTAACCTTAACTTGTCTAGGCCAAATAACGCATCAGCATTGGGTTTTAGCCCATTCATATAAAAAACAAATGCATTCATTACATGATTTCTGCCTCTATATATATGAATAATCTGTACTAACTGTATGTTTCTAAAGCACTGCCCATACACTTCTTGTGGATTTTTATAATCGCGACTCGTACAAATAAACCAACCATCCATTCCGGTTACAAATCCTCCACGTGACTTATTTATCCAGGCATACTTATGAATGTCTTCAAATTTACCCAAGGCAAGTACCTTCATCTTTAAAGGGTAAGCCACATAATAATCGAGATTAGCCGCAGGAAACCATCGCCAACTAATTATAGGCGCATTCTT
>JAHEYR010000026.1:0-2218 GCA_023251485.1 Bacteroidales bacterium | reverse complement strand
AAGCGTAATCCAGTATGCGAGACCTCCACCCTTTCGGTGTGATAGGTGAAACTGATAAAATTATTTTGAAAATTCCATATCAATACTGGAAGAAAAATAACAAAAGAGATCAGGATACTTAGATATAGCTCCTTCTTTCTAAGCCATTGCTTCTTAAAAAATACGATATATGAAACTGCTCCAACCCATAGAAACACACTGGTATACTTAGAGAGCATTGATAAGCCAATAAATAATCCAGCCAAATAAAAGTCCTTTTTGGAACCTTTATCCGAAACATCAGGAAGTACTTTTAGAAGATAATATAGACCAGCTAACCAAAAGAAGAGCTGCGGAGCATCAGGCATGATAAAGATCCCCGCAATAACTGAAGCATAAATGGATGAAGTAAATATTACAGCAGCAATGAGTCCGGTTAACTCATCACGGATTAATGTACCGATTTTAAAGATAATCCACGTACTTCCTGCACTTAGAATTACAGGTCCTAATCGAATAAACAGTTCACTATCAAAGTGAAAGTTTAGGGTGAAAAGCTGTATAATCCATCCCACCATTGGAGGATGGTCGAAATGACTTAAACTGGGAAAGAATGCATACGTAAGATAATAGACTTCATCATTACCTAGCTCTATAAAAGCGGCAATACAAAGTCGACCTATCGTAGCAAGCGCAATTAACCAATATACAAGCTTACGAACAGAATAATTTTCTAACCCCATAAAAAAATAGATTTGCTTTTAAAGATCAGATATCAGAAACCTTTCTGGCTCTCAGGAATAAATTAGTTGCCTCCAGATTGGATTTATCACTTTTTTAATTGAAAGCGACCCTATCAAAAAGCAGTTAACTAATTAGTAAATAGAGCAATAATTAGAAACGTTTAAATATCCTTCTTCTGAATACAAAGATACTTATTACAAGTGAAAATAACATTCCAAATCCAATAAGGCGATAAACCAACGTAGAAGCCACATTAACAAGAGGTCCTGCAGGCTTAACAGGAGCAACTCCACTAAAACGGTAAACCGGATTAAGATATATTGTTACACTATCGGAACCGTGAGTGCCTTTGAAGAGAATTTCAGTACGGATATAAGATTCAGTTTCATTAATCTTAAAAGAAGCTTTTGATTTATTCAAGACCCTCCCTTTTAGTTTTCCATCTTGCCCGATAAAACGAAAAGCCAAGGCATTCGCCGTAACGGAAACAAATAGAGAATCATCCTTTACGGTAATGTTACTTACCTTCGGAAGGCTATGAATACCGTTGATCGTACTATCCACTGTTTGGCCCTCATACTTTCCAACACTCACTCCATAAGCATTTCCTGCCTTGAGATTTGAAATTATGTCTGTTGGTTTTATTGAAGGAGAATTTATGAAAGTGATGCAACGAGCCACCTCACCGGGTTTGTTTACATCATGTGCATCATCTGAAGCCAGTATATAAGCCGGATATCCCGAAGAAAGTGCAGCATCCCATTGTTTTAGTGAGAACCGATAATGGTTAAGCGCCTCAAGTAAATCATAATTACGTAAATATTTAAAATCTTCAGGTGAGTAGCCCTTACGAAACTCAGGATGAGCAATTGCTACTATCTCGTTATGTTTCTTCAGAACATTAATAATATGTTGTTTATTCTGTAATGTCTGTCCAAATGGATAGTCAAGAAAGGAAACACTTTTGGCACCAATACACACTTGATGATTCTTCTTTATTCCATATCCATGCTCATAGGCAGGAATATAAAATGGTTTCATATTCAGCGTAGGATTAATACGCATGTAATCTGAGATTGAAAAAGCACCATAGCCAAGTGCGGTATACGTTCTTTCAATAGCTCCACTAGTATTGCTACGCCCATCTGTAAGTCCACCTGCCATACGTGTATGCATGTGGAAATTAGCTTTGTGCCAGTTTGCACTATCCATTAATGCATAGGGGTTCCAGATCTTCTCGCCCTTAAAAGGAGCAGGTTCAGAAAACTTGTAGATAGGGGCACTTAAATAAAGCACCAAAACAATAATAAGAATTGATAAAATGACCAGACCAACCCCTTTTAGCAAGAGAATAAGTCCTTTACCCAATAGCGTTAATAGTTTGTGCATTTGCAATTTATTCGATACAAGTTGAATGATCGGACAAAAGTAATAGAAATAATTCTACTCCCCACCTAACAGTAGGTAGTAGAAAAATGTTAAAGTGTAATATTAC
>JAHEYR010000145.1 GCA_023251485.1 Bacteroidales bacterium | reverse complement strand
GTCGATCCAATAGATGCTTTTCTCTTCGTAAAGTTCCTGCAGATTTTCGGTAGGGACGATTATTTCATTAAAGATAGTAGCAATAATATCTTTATCATCTTTATACCCACATTCCGAAGATGACATATATGATTTATATGCTTCAGATTCGCGAACAGTCTGATGAAATTTTCGGATCATCTCATTATAATCGACCCATGAGATCTTGTACTGATTGCGATATTTAATAAAATTGCGGTTGGACGACAACTGGTTCATGAAAAAGTTATCGATAAACCGTGTGTTAGGATTCAAATCTTCTTCAGAAGGGATGTGTTTCCCTTTATTTTCTTCAATTCGAACTTTAAAGAAATCCGCGATATCAACCAAAAGCGAGAGCTGGTAAATATAGAGCTCATGAATACGGTCGATGCTTTTTAAGAGTTGTCTCTCAGCCTGATCAACTCGCTCACCTTCACTCTGATGAAAAGCATAAACTGCTTGTAAAACTTTTATTCTAAATTGCCTTCTGGTCAGCATATCGTATGGAAATGAACAATTAGGTTAAACAAAAAATAAGGCCACAAAGGTAACATTTTTTCTTATTCGTTTTGAAGCGTTTGCAAGAATCGTATTCTGAGATCCAAAATGAGGCTGCTTTTTAAAATAATAACGTGAAAATCCACCCATAACAAGTTGCAAAATGACAGAATATTTTTACTTTTGTCATAACAATATATCTTGACGACACTATAAATTGGGTAAAACCTTAAATAACACCACAATCAATGGAAGAGCTTGAAAACAAAGGGCGCAAGGAAGATATTTTTTCTAGAACAGTAAGAGCAGGAAAACGCACCTATTTTTTTGATGTAAAAGTGAATGGGAACGACGACCACTATATCACAATTACAGAAAGCAAAAAAAGATTTAATGAAGCAACAGGAGCTTTTGTCTACGACAAGCACAAATTATTTCTCTACAAAGAAGACTTTGAGAAATTCGCAAACGGTCTTAGTGATGTAATTGAATTCATCGAAACAGGCAACATCCCTCCAGCGAGAGAAACCTATAGTGAAACGCAATCAGTAGATATTGATTTTGATGATCTTTCATTTAACAACGACCACTAATGGGAAACATGTACTTTTAAAGGAAACCGTCTTAAAAGGACGGTTTTTCTTTTTATATTTATCAACAAATAGCCATTTTTTAACACCGGACTATTCGAGGTTAAGCCTAAAGTAGTACATTTGTACAATGAAAATGAGAAAACGACATATTTACCCATTTTCAATTAACACACTAATATCCAACTAAAATCATGGCAAAGGTCATCGCGATCGCTAACCAAAAAGGTGGCGTGGGTAAAACCACATCAGCAATAAATCTTTCAGCAGCACTCGCTGTATTGGAATATAAAACCCTGCTTATCGATGCCGACCCGCAGGCGAATGCCACATCTGGTGTTGGTTTTGACCCCAATAATATTAAAACCAGTATCTACGAATGCATCATTGACGACATCGATCCCCATAATATTGTATTAAAAACCGGAACGCCAAACCTCGATTTATTACCTGCCCATATCGATTTGGTGGGTGCCGAAATTGAAATGATCGGATTACCCAACAGAGAGAAGATGATGCGACGGGTTATCAGTAAAATAAGAGAAGACTATGATTTTATTATAATCGATTGTTCACCATCACTTGGTTTAATTACAGTCAACTCATTAACTGCTGCCGATTCTGTTATCGTACCTGTTCAATGTGAATACTTTGCACTCGAAGGACTTGGAAAATTATTAAATACCATCAAGATTGTACAGTCGCGTTTAAATACGGATTTAGAAATCGAAGGTATTGTATTGACCATGTATGATGCACGTTTACGACTTGCCAACCAGGTAGTAGAAGAGGTAAAGACACATTTCCAACAGATGGTTTTTGATACCATTATCAATCGAAACACGAAACTAGGTGAAGCTCCAAGCTTTGGAGAATCGATAATAATGCACGATGTACATAGTACAGGTGCCATTAACTATCTCAACCTTGCACGCGAAATACTCCAAAAGAACAACCTAACTAAAATTAAAGAATCTGATAAAAAAATTCAAGCCTGATGATGAATGCTAATAAGAAAAGAGCGCTGGGTCGTGGCTTAAGTGCCATTCTTGAAAGTCCTGAAACAGATATTACCTCTAAGGATATATCCGGTGAATTTGTCGCCGGGGCTATTGCCAATATTCCTATTCATCTGATTGAAACCAATCCTTTTCAACCACGTGATCAGTTTGAGGAAGACCGTTTAACTGAGCTTTCGGCATCCATCAAAGAACAAGGTATCATTCAGCCCATAACCGTTCGAAAACTAGGTTATGATAAGTATCAACTTATTTCGGGAGAACGTCGTTTGCGTGCTTCCAAACTGGCCGGACTGACTGAGATACCAGCTTATATCAGAATAGCCAATGACCAACAGATGTTGGAACTGGCGCTGGTTGAGAACATCCAACGCGAACAACTAAACTCTATTGAAGTAGCCATTAGTTTTCAGCGACTACTCGACGAATGTAATTTAACGCAAGAGCAGCTAAGCGATAAGGTTGGCAAGAACAGAACAACCATCTCTAATTATATCCGGCTGCTGAAATTAGCGCCTGAAGTTCAGGTAGCCATTCGCGATGCGCAAATAAGTATGGGACATGCACGTGCATTGATCAGTATTGAAGATGCAGAAACGCAGTTGGCCATCACCAAAAACATTATTAAAAAGGATCTTTCGGTGCGCGATGTTGAAGAGATTGTCCGCAACCTCAACAAACAAACTGAACGGAAGGATGTTAAACGAGTAGAGTTACCCGAACCACTTAAACAATCGCGTAATTATCTGACATCAAAGTTCGGCACAAAAGTTGATCTTACTCGTAACGATAGAGGGAAAGGTTCTATTGTCATCGCATTTAAAAACGATAACGATCTAAACAGAATATTAACTTTGCTGGGCGAAGGCAACGACTAAAACGGATGATCAATCTTTCAAGATATCGCTTTATTTCTTCAAGCGAAGCTATGTTTCTAAACAAAGCTTCGCTCATTATTTTTATTGGTCTGTTTTTATCGCAAGTAGCACTAGGGCAACAGATAAAAAAAGCAGACAGTACCCTCGTTTTAAAAAAAACAGATAGTATTGCTCTCGCCAAGAAAACGAATGCGTTGAAGAAAGTAATCAGCGATTCTACTTCTTTATTTCCAAAACATTCTCCCCGAAAAGCGACCATGTATTCGTTGGTCTGTCCCGGACTCGGGCAGATATACAATCACAAATACTGGAAGGTACCCATTGTATATGCCGGATTTGGCACGATGGGTTATTTCTTTGGAGCTAATCATGGAGAATACGTTAAGTTTAAGAATGCTTATAACTTTGTTGCCTCCGGAAATACTGCCGACAACAAAGTCCCACCTGTCAATGACTATGTTACGCGATACAACTATAATCCTGACCTGTTAAAAAACGGACGCGACTATTATCGACGCAATCTCGAACTAACCTATATTTTAACCGGTGTATGGTATGTACTCGTGGCCGTGGATGCGCAAGTCGATGCTCAATTCTTTGATTTCGATGTAAGCGATCGTATCACACTAAATGTCCAGCCCTTTCTTCAGCCCCACACAAATCAACACCCGGGAGTAGCCGGCCTCACTTTCGCATTGTCGTTTTAAAAGGGAATTAGTATATTTGTCGCTGATTATCAAAAAAAGAGAGACGTATTGAGTTTTTTCAAAGATCATCCTTTTATGGGATACAGATATAAAGCCCGATTCCATCAATCTTATTTATTATAAAACAATTACAAATGAAGCTCGCTATTATAGGATACGGCAAAATGGGGCACGAAATAGAGCAGATAGCGCTGGAACGTGGACATCAAATAATTGTTACTATCGATAACGAAACCGAATGGAATGATCGTCTGGGGTTATTTCTATCGGCAGATGTTGCCATCGAGTTTTCGCACCCATCAGTAGCCCTTTCAAATATTCTGCGTACGCTGGAACATGGTGTTCCTTTGGTTTGTGGAACTACCGGATGGAATGAAGAACTCGAAAAGATAAAAGCAGTTTGTACCGACTTAAATGGAGCCTTCTTTCATGCATCCAATTATAGCATCGGGGTAAATCTCTTTATGGCTGTCAACCGGCAGCTGTCGAAATTGATGAAAAATCATCCCGACTATGATGTAGTGATGGAGGAAATTCATCATATCTATAAAGCTGATGCGCCGAGTGGTACCGCCATCACATTAGCAGAAGACATATTAAAACACAGCACATTAAAAACCAATTGGTCGATCAACCTACCGGCAAAAAAGAATGAACTTTACATTCAACCTGTCAGACAAGGTAATGTCCCGGGCACACACACCGTTTGTTGGGAGTCATCTATCGATACGATCGAAATAAAACATACAGCGAAAGGACGAAGAGGATTTGCCTTGGGTGCCGTCATCGCTGCTGAATGGTTGAAAGATAAAAAAGGAGTCTATACCATGACAGACCTCTTAAATCTGAAATAACAAAAAGGTGCTATGATTAACAAACATTAACACCCTCAACACAATAAGAACAACATTTTAACGTCTATAAGATTATTATCGCAAACGAATTAACCTAATCCAATGAGTCTAAACCTTATTTTGATCATTCTATTTACATTTTTCCCGGTATTTACCTGGAAAAATTTTGAAGATGCAGGACATCCAGGTTGGAAGTCTGCAGTTCCTTTTTACAACTATTTCGTTTGGCTTCAGATTATTGAGAAGCCATCATGGTGGTATATCTTTTTGCTTATCCCCTTTTTCAATGTCTTTATGGTCATGCTGATGGTGGTAGAGCTGGTAAAAGCTTATGGTAAAAACGGACTGGGAGAACAAGCATTAGCTGTTATATTACCATGGGTCGTTCTTCCTTACCTGGGATTTTCCACTAAAGAGAAATTTATTTTATTAAGTATCCGTCCCAAAGTAGTTAAGACTCCTGTAAGAGAATGGGTTGATGCAATCATCTTTGCCGTCATCGCTGCCAGTATTATCCGCTTGTTTATCTTCGAGATGTATACTATTCCTACCTCCTCAATGGAGAAATCATTGTTGGTAGGCGACTTCTTATTGGTCAGCAAAGTATCTTATGGTCCTAAAGTACCCAATACCCCTTTATCATTTCCTTTTGTTCATCATACCCTTCCACTAACAAACACAGTAAAATCGTTTGTAGAATGGATTAAGTTACCTTATTATCGCTTCCCGGGCTTTCGTAGGGTTCAAAGAGGAGATGTAGTCGTATTTAATTATCCTGATGGCGATACAGTTGCATTAAAAGCTCAAGAAGACAGCTACTACAGACTTTGTCGTGAATATGGATGGAAGAGAGTAAATTCAGAACCCGATCAGTTTGGTGAGGTCATCAGTCGTCCTGTAGATAAACGTGAGAATTATATCAAACGTTGTATTGCACTTTATGGCGACACATTGCAGATCAAAGATCAACAGGTTTACATCAATGGAAAACCAACTACAACACCCGATAGAGCACAATCGACCTACAGGGTAAAGACCGATGGAAGCCGTTTTAATTCAAAGTTATTACAAGAACTTGATATCACAGAAGATATCCTCCCCGATGGGCAAGAAGGTGTATTCCTCCTTACCTTAACAAAGAAATCAGCCGATAGGATAAAAGAACTTCCTTTTGTTCAGATGGTAGAGAAAGAAGTAGATCCAAATGGACAAAATGGTAAAGACATCTTCCCATACGACTCAACCTACAAATGGAACAGAGATTTCTTTGGTCCTATCTGGATTCCAAAGGCTGGTGTCACTATTCCGTTGACACTAAAAAACATCGCTCTTTACGAAAAGATTATTCATAATTATGAGCTTAACTCGCTCGAAGTAAAGAACGGGAAGATTCTTATTAATGGAAAAGAGGCGAAGACATATACCTTCAAGATGAATTATTTCTGGATGATGGGAGACAATCGTCACAACTCTGCAGACTCTCGCTATTGGGGTTTTGTTCCTGAAGATCACATCGTTGGCAAAGCTTCTTATGTATGGTTATCGCTTGATAAAAACAAATCGTTCCTCGATGGCAAAATTAGATGGAGCAGAATGTTTAGAAGCGTAAAATAGTTTATATATTTGTGTATCACTTTTATAACCTTAAGCTAATATGAAAAACCTAATGACAACTTTCACCGTGCTTCTAACAGCAATGGTGATCTCCATGCCTGTTGCTAAAGCACAGAAAGCTGCTTTTACTGGGACTGTTACCTATGATGTAACAGTTGAAGGTGATATTCCAGAGCAAGCAAAAGCAATGATGCCGACCGAAATGAAGGCAAAGTTTTCTACCGACAAACAGTCGATGGTACTGAATTTTGGTATGATGGAACAAAAGACCATCTATGATGTCGCAAAACAAGAAGCAGACATTTTGATGAATGTAATGGGACAGAAACTGCTTATCAAAAACAATGCTACGCAAATTGAAGATTCCAGAAAAAAAGAAGGCGAGACTTTAGGCGTTAAAGTAACGGACGAAACCGCTACTATAGCAGGGTTTGTATGTAAGAAAGCCGTTGTTTCCAAAAAAGGAAAAGATGGTTCATCCATTAATATTGATGTATTTTTCGCTGATGATTTAGATGTTTCAAGATTTAAATTCTCAAACAACTTTCCTGAAATCAGTGGACTTCCATTAGAATTCACCATGAAGAATGGCCCGATGTCATTTAAATTGAAGGCACGTTCGATAAAAAAAGAAAATATCGCTGAAACTGAATTCACAATTCCAACCGACTACAAAGTAGTTACCATGGAAGAACTCCAGGGCATGTTTGGCGGCGGTGGCGGCGAACAATAAAGCCTGAAACCTATTTATCAACAACCTCCCCAATCCGGAGGTTGTTTTGTTTATGACAGACACATATCGTATAGCATATTGACGAATTGTTTAATATTTAATTTACCTTTAAACTAAAAAACGATGATGAAGAACCTCAAAACGATACTCGCCACCTTGCTGATGCTCCTTTCCATTTCTGTGGTCAATGGGCAACAAACGCCTTTTATAGGAACCGTGGTGTACGATATAACCGCTGTAGGCAATATCCCCGATCAGCTTAAAACGATGATGCCCACCGAGATGACATTACGTTTCTCAGGCACTAAAGAGTCGATGGAGATGAACTTTTCGATCATGGATCAAAAAACCATCTATGATCTGACAAAGAAAGATGCAACGATATTGATTGAACTGATGGGACAGAAGTTAATGACAAAGCAAAATGCTGCCCAGCTAGAAGAGATCAGAAAGATGGAAGGACAATCCATGGGAGTTAAGATAACCAAAGACGTTGCCGTATTTGCAGGCGAACGATGTAGAAAAGCAGTCATTACCAAGAAATTAAAAAATGGCTCACTCATCACGATAGACGTATATTATGCAGAGAAACACGATATTTCAAGGTTTAATTTTGCCAATACCTTCCCCGAAGTAAAAGGTCTTCCCCTACTGTTTAATATGAAGAACAGTGGTTTTAACCTAAATCTGAGAGCACGAAGTGTAAAAAGAGAAGGGATACCAGCA
>JAHEYR010000144.1 GCA_023251485.1 Bacteroidales bacterium | reverse complement strand
CAAAGCCATATCAAGGAATATCAACGCTGGGCAGATATTAAAGGAATACCGATAGAAGTCACCGACCAGGAAGGGAAGCCCAAAACGATTAACAAACCGACCTTTGGAGAGAACCTCACCTTCTTCTGGCGCTATCAGGTTATACATATGTACTGGCGCTACTTCATGTGGAACTTCGCAGGCAAACAAAACGACATCCAGGGACTTGGAAACAATGTGGATGGTAACTGGATAAGTGGAATCAAGTTTATCGATGAAATGCGACTTGGGCCACAAGACAACTTCCCATCAACCAAAATCAATAAAGGAACGAATAAACTCTATTTCCTGCCTTTCATTTTAGGAATCCTTGGACTGGTTTACCAATTTAAACTTCGCTATAAAGATGGCGTCATTGTTGGTTTGTTGTTCATCATGACCGGTATTGCGATCGTGGTTTATTTAAATCAATATTCTACACAGCCCCGTGAACGCGATTACGCCTTTGCCGCCTCGTTCTATGCCTTTGCATTTTGGATTGGAATTGGCGTTTTAGCCATTATCGATTGGATGCAACAGAAATTGGAAGCCAAGAAATCAGCTCTCATTGCAACCGGACTTTGCACATTGCTTGTTCCGGGCGTCATGGCAAAAGAAGAGTGGAATGACCACGACCGCTCAGGGCGTTATGCATGTCTTGCTTCAGCTGTTAACTTTCTGGAATCATGCGAACCCAATGCCATCCTGTTCACCGTTGGAGATAACGACACCTTCCCCCTCTGGTATGCCCAGGAAGTAGAAGGAATCCGTCGCGATGTCAGAGTTGCCTGTCTTAGCCTTTTATCGGGCGATTGGTATATTAACCAAATGCGGAATAAAGTTTATGAGTCTGATCCGCTACCTATCTCGTTACGCCCGGAACAATATAGAGCAACAAATCGCGAAGTTGTATACCTGATTGAACAACCTAATGTAAAAGAGAATGTAGATCTGAAAGATCTCTTCGATATTATGTCAACACACGAAGAACAACTGCAATTCATGAATGAGGGAGATAAGATCAACTATTTCCCAACAAAGAATTTCAGCTTAAAGGTTGACACGATACAAGCTCGTAAAAGCGGAATGGTACCAGCGTGTTACAAAGACAGTATTGTTCCTGCTGTGACATTCAAAGTTAATCAGGAAGCTCTTACGCGTAGCGATCTTATCGTCTTGGATATTCTTGCACACAACAACTGGAAACGTCCGGTCTACTTCTCATCATCTGCAGCAAGTGAAGCACTACAAGGACTTTCGGATTACATTGTTCAAGAAGGTTTGACCTTTAAATTAGTGCCTGCCCGAATCAGAGTGAACCAGGAAGGACAACCCGGTGGAGTAAATACTTCAGTGATGTATAATAACATGACGAAGAAGTTCCTTTGGAGAAATCTGAACAAGCCTAATGTCTATTTAGACGAAACGGCTCGTAGATTAGCCATGAACTACCGTAATGCTTTTGGTCGACTGGCTCACGCTCTTGTGGATGAAAAACAGCCAAAGAAAGCGATTGAGGTTTTAGATCGTTGTATGGAGATACTACCTGAATACCAAATGCCGTACGACTATTTCACGCTACAAATTGCACATGCCTATGCCAGAGCGGGTGAAGTTAGAAAGGCTTCGGACATCTGGAATAAGATGATTGTCAATTGTAAAGATAATCTTAACTATTGTTCAAGGTTGTCGGCAGGAAAGAGTGTTGGCATGGAGAATGAGACACAACAAAACCTGCTCTACCTACAGAAGATAGCACAGGATGCAAAAAAGACGAATCAATCTGCTATCGAACAGAAAGCTGGTAAGCTATTTGAAGAATACTATTCTCGTTTTTACCAGAACAGTCAGGTTCAAGGTGGTGAAAATTAATCCAAAACAATAAAATTATTGCTATATTTACAGGGCTGAGGCGCAAACCTTAGCCCTGTTCTCTTTAATTATCAAGCATAATGATTATTTCAAGACCTCCTTTTCTTTTAAAAATGCTCACTACTCCATTTGTTAACTGGAAAGGACCTATTTCTGATAAGAAGATCTATCTCACTTTTGATGATGGCCCAATTCCTGAAATAACACCATGGGTGCATGGGGTACTGAACGAATTTAACGCCAAAGCGACATTCTTTTGTGTGGGCGACAATGTGAGAAAGCATCCTGCTATCTTTGAACAGACCATTGCGTTAGGACATAAGGTAGGAAATCATTCATTTCACCACATAAAGGCGTGGTCTACACCAAAGGATCAATATCTTGAGGATGTGGCTCAAGCGAATCTTATCATTCAAAGTAAGTTATTTCGTCCACCGCACGGACAAATAACACCGGGATTAATTAAACAGCTACGAAAAGAATATACCATCGTTTTGTGGAGTACTTTGGCTTACGATTTTGACAGATCCATTTCTCCACAGAAATGTCTCTCCATCGTAACGAAACGAACTAACCCAGGCGATATTATTGTTTTCCATGATAGCATTAAGGCAGCTCCCCGTATGCAATATGCCCTACCTCTTTTTTTAAAAACACTGAAAGAGGAAGGATATACTTTTTGCACACTCCCCGATATGTTTTGAATCCTTAATAATACTAATTTTAACCGCTGAAAAGATATCCGCCTCCATTATTCATTACCGCTTTCAAAACCAATGCATTTAATTATTAACACATACAAGCCAATGAAAACAACTTTACTGAAAAGCAAAAAGCTATTACTTCTCTTCATGGTTGTTTTATTTGGTTCTTTTCTTGTAAAAGCTGAAACTGACCCCGCCAAAGAGATTACTCAACTATGTAAACAATATGCCGCTATACGCCTACACAAGCCTTATGAAGCTATAGCCCTGATGCAAAAAGCACTTGATATCAGCCAACGACGCAACTTCCCCGATAGCCTTGTCAATATCTACAGTTACATTGGTAATGTATATCAAACAAATAAAATATACGCTCTCGCGCTAGAGGCATACTTTAACAAGCTGAAAGCAGCTGAAATACAAAAAGACTCAAACTCAATAGCTTATTCATATAGCGATATCGGGAATACTTATTATGCACAAAGTGTCTTTTCTATTTCCTTTGGTTATTATAAAAAGGCTGCCGAAATCTTCAAGCGTACAGGCTTTGCTACGGGTCTCTCGGTTGCATTAAATAATCAGGCGCTGGTATTTATGCAACAAAAGGATTTCAAACAAGCTATCAAACTTTTAAACGAAGGATTAAGGGTAAGAGAAAAACTTGGCAACGTAGAACTAATTGCTCATTCGAATATGTTGTTAGGTTCAACGTATATTGTAATGCGACAATTTCCGATGGCGTTAAAGCATCTGGAGATCTCTAATAAATTATACCTCTCGCGTAAAGAGCCCCAGAATGTTGCTTCTATAATGCAGCTAATTGCAAAGATTTATATTGAACAGAAGAACTATCCACTGGCACTACAGGACTGCAAAAAAGCACTCGAATTATATGAATTAAGAAGCATTCATGTTTACCATCCTGAAATTTTAAATCAGATGGCGAGTATTCAATTACTCTGCAACCAGTTAGATGATGCCAAAAACAGTTGTTTTAAAGCACTTGCTTTAGCAAGAGAGAATCAAACGCTAATAGATCAGGAACAATCACTTCAACTGTTATCTAAAATAGCCGCTGTACAAAACAACCCATCCGAAGCTATTTATTATCTGCAACAGCTCTCTCTCGTAAAGGACACACTCTTACAACAACTAAACAACGATCATTTTAACAAATTAAAAGCAACCGTTTCAACTTATAAGGAAGAGAAAGAAAAAGAGGCGCTGCAAAAAGAGACAAATCAACGCCGAAAAGAAAGAAACATTGTAGTAATAACACTCATTCTTTTGATTACAATCTCATGGTTTATCATCTCTCAAATGATTACTACCCGAAAGCAGCAAGCGATTATCATCCAACAGCAAAAAGCCATTACAGAACTGCAACTTAAACAGAGTCAGGAAGAGGCTGTCCGATTAGGCTCAGAACTTGATAACAGAAACAGAGAACTTGTTGTGAAATCAATGGCTATTGCACAAAATAATGAGCGAGTCACTGATATTATTGAAGAACTACAACATATAAGAAACGATAAAACAAATCTGGATAAACACTTGGGAGCCATGATCAGCACCCTAAGACACAACGTTACGGTTGAAAGCTGGGAAGAGTTTCAGCTACGCTTCGAACATGTCCATCCCGACTTCTACCAGAAACTAGAATATCGCTTCCCTGACTTATCCTCGGGTGAGAGAAAGTTATGTGCTTTGCTCTACTTAAATCTTTCAACCAAAGAGATCTCGTCGATCACAAATCGTGAAGCAGCAAGCATAGATGTTTCAAGATCACGGTTAAGGAAGAAATTAGGTCTGACCAGAGACTCAAACCTTGTAAAATTTCTCGCAGATCTTCAATCTCCAAAATAAAGCTGAACGAATAATTAAGGTTTTACAAAAACTCATTCACTCGCTTTAACTATCTTTTTTATCAGATAAAAACCGTTAAAAGTTGTTAATTTACTTTTATCTGATTTTCTGCACATTAGTCAAATATACTAAGGTTTTGTTAAGATTTTTAAGTCCCTTCAGCCGACCACAGCATGACGAGATCGCTAATAGCTGTTGTATATTTGCAGCATAAGTCGAACGAACAGTTAAGTTAATATTCTATTCTCGAAATCAAGATTACTGACTTAATTGTTCGGAAGTTTACAAATCATATTATCTCGACTTCCAATGACTGTTGTCGGACTCAAGAATGTAAAGAGTGCTTCCCCCCAAGAGGCTGAATAAAATTAGCACACTCTTTGCATTCTTATCCGACAATATTCTTTTCAGTCAACTCCCTTCTTGATTTCATTTTCTTTTCTTTTCAAAAACAGTAATCCAAGTAATCGACGAGTACCTACGATGCTAGGCATATTTTTTGCATCTTTGCATAAATAAATCAACGGATATTTACCTTGATGCTACATTATAATAAAAACAGAATATTCAGCACGTTAGCTATTGCAGTAATACTGACTGCCTGTGCTAAAATTGTTGCGCCTACAGGTGGTCCAAAAGATATTACTCCGCCAAAGCTTGTTCGTTCTACACCGGGATTGAAATCAATCAACTTTAAAGGCAAAGAAGTTATCTTAACTTTTGATGAATTTCTTCAACTTAAAGATGCTGTTTCACAGGTAGTGGTATCACCTCCTCCTGCGAAACAACCCGAGATAAAATTAAAAGGACGATCTGTCATCTTACGCTTTAGTGAAGATCTTAAGCCCAACAGCACCTATAGTATCTTTTTTGGTGATGCCATTCAGGATTTAAATGAAGGCAATGCAAAGAAAAACTACTATTTCACCTTCTCTACCGGCTCACAACTCGACACGATGGAGTTGAGAGGCCGGGTTAACAACGCGCAAAGCGGACTACCCGAGAAAGACATTATCGTTTCGTTGTACACTGAAATGAAAGACTCTATCCCATATAAAGAACGCCCTTTCTATATCAGCAAGACAAATGTCAGTGGAGATTTCACCATTAAATATCTTGCAAACAAGCCCTATAAGCTATTTGCATTAAAAGATGCCAATTCAAACTTACTGTTCGACCTACCTTCGGAAGCCATTGCATTCGATTCAAAACCTGTCAGGCCGGAAGCTCCATTGCCCGACTCGTGTGACAGTTTAAAACGAATAAATACCGGCATCTATCATCAGCTAGCACTCTTTCTAGAAGAAGACTCAATACAACGCATTCAGAAAACAATTGTCACTCAACGCAAAAAAATATCTTTCGCATTCAGGTATCCTGTCAAGAAACTACTCCTCGACCCCATCAACTTCAAACGAGATAACTGGAGAACCTACGAATGGAACCAACGTAGAGATTCGCTGGATTGCTGGCTAGCGTCTAAGATGCCCGATACACTTCAATTTAGGGTCAAGGCTGACAATATGAAACCTGACACATTACAGTTTATTTTAAAAGCCGAAAAAGTCAATACAAAAAAACCTAAACCCGGAAAAGAACAAGTCAAGCCAAAAGATAAAGTTGCGATACGAATAGCATCTACGCATGGATCAACACAGCCATACAATAGTCCTCTTATTTTTGAAACAGAAAACCCAGTAAATGAAAAGGCACTAAAAGGGCTCAGGCTTTCGCATCTGAAAGACACGGTATCTGTCGATGCCACACTTGCCGACACTCTCTCACATCGCAGGTTCATCGTAAATCAAAAGTGGAAGGAGAAATCAGCATATACATTAATGATTCCCGGAGGGAAGCTAAATGACATATATGGAGCGACAAACGACTCGGTAAATTTGATGATTACCACTTGGGAAGAGAGAGACTACGGCACTTTAAAAGTTGATGTCAATATGCATACGACCAAAGGACAGTGGATCGTTCAACTCATGACGGAAAAAGACGTACTCTTAAGAACACAAATTACTACTAAGACGGGGAAAGTGGAATTTCCGCTATTAGCTCCCGGAAAGTATGCACTCAAATTAATTTATGATGAGAATAATAATGGTGTTTGGGACACTGGAAGATATCTACAAAACCGACAGCCCGAAAAAGTCATTAGATATAACGGCGAAATTATTATAAGGGCGAATTGGGAAACGGAGACTACTCCGATCGAATTAAAAGCTGATCACTAAATAAATGCACTGAAGTGTATAACACAAAGAGCGGGCCTTCTTTTAAAGAAAGCCCGCTCTTTGTGTTATACACTTAACGGCTTGATTATTCAACACCACTACATTTGTTAATACAAACGATAATTTCAGAAAGGGTTTTAACCTTTAGCGAATAATGAATTTGCTTGCCTTCTCTCTTTGAAGAGAGAACTCCTTTATTTTTCAATATATTCAAATGGTGTGACGCAGAAGCCTGTTCGATGTTTAGACGCTCAAAAATCTCAGTTACACTAAGTTTTTTCTCTTCGTTTAGCAATTCAATGATAGCTATACGCATAGGATGAGATATAGCTCTAAGCTTACTGGCGGCAGCTTCTAATTTAATAATGTCGATCTCGATATTAGGCATAGTTGTACGTTTTTTGCAAATATACAATAAAATTGATTACGATGCATATATAAATTACATTTCTGAGTGATTATAAACCGATGTAAACGAAAATGTATCTCCATTAAACAACCCCTTGTCACTCAGCTTTAAAGAAGGGATAACTAAAAGTGCCATAAAAGAAAGCGTCATGTATGGAGAATTTAATTTTGATCCCAATGTATGGGCGGTATGGTTTATAAGTTCATACATATTAGCTACCTGATATCCATCCGAGTTCGACATCAAACCTGCGACGGGAAGTGGTAATAATTTAATATCATTACCATCAACCAACGAGACACCACCACCTGAATCGACCAAAAAATTAATGGCCCTGACGATTTCATCATCACAAACACCAACAGCTATAATGTTGTGACTATCGTGTGCCACTGTCGATGCGATAGCTCCACTTTTAAAGCCAAACCCATTAATGAAGGCCACAGCAGGTTTTGAAGGGGCATAACGATTCATAACAACAATCTTCAATATATCGCGGGAAGGATCGCTATAAAGCGCACTACCACAAACGGGGGCTTCAGCA
>JAHEYR010000143.1 GCA_023251485.1 Bacteroidales bacterium | reverse complement strand
AATAAAGCTTAAGACTGAGATCGACATGACGATGGGGACAAAGATTCCGGCTATCTTATCGACGAGCTTCTGAACCGGGGGCTTGCTGCCTTGTGCCTGCTGAACCATCTTGATGATATGGGCCAGAATGGTTTCTCCACCAATCTTCTGTGCCACAAACTGAAAACTGCCCTTCTGGTTAATGGTTCCGGCAAATACTTTGTTGCCCATGACCTTTTCTACCGGAAGAGATTCGCCCGTTATGGTGCTTTCATCAATAAAGGAACTTCCCGAAACAATCTCTCCGTCTACAGGGATCTTATCACCGGGTTTAACCATGAGTCGATCGCCTTGTTTTACTTGCGAGATGGCTATCTGTATCTCCTGACCTTTATCATTAATGAGGGATACGGTTTTAGGCTGTAATCCCATGAGCTTCTTTAATGCTGATGAGGTATTCCCTTTGGCACGTTCTTCTAATACTTTTCCTAGTAGAATGAAGGCGATGACGACAGAAGAGGCTTCGAAATAGACTTGTGGATGGAGTCCGCGACTATGCCAGAACTGGGGGTAGAGTGTGTTGAAGGTGCTGAAGAGATATGCAATGCCGGTACTCAGTGCCACCAGGGTATCCATATTGGCTTGACCATGTTTAGCCTGATTAATGGCATTGATAAAGAAACTGCGACCAAACCAAAATAGGACCGGAGTGGTCAGTGCAAGCATAATATAGTTGGCATAGGGAAAATCCATCAGGAACATTCCCAACACTACTACAGGCATTGCAAGGACAGAAGCCCAAATGGTATTGCTTTTCAGCTTTTGGTATTGTGCGTGCTGAATCTCTTCCTGTTGCTCTGTTTCATCATCTTCGATGAGTAGATCGTATCCAACGGATTGTATGGCATTCTTGAATTGTTCGGCAGAAATGATATTGGGGGTGTATTCTACAAAGGCTGTTGAGTTGGCATAATTAACCGAGGCGTTCAGAACGCCTTTTTGTGCTTTTAATATAGTTTCAACGCTAATGGCACACGAGGCACAACTTAACCCCGTGACCGGATAGCTTTTCTTGACAGTGGATTCCATTCGGTTATTTTTGTACAAAGATAACCAACGGATAGGTGCTTTTGTTGCTTTACTTTATTGTATTCAGCGGAATCAACTGGACAGGACCGATTAAGCCTGAAGGCATTGGTTTCCAGTTTGAAGCATCAAAGGGTTTGTAAAAGACATTTACAAAGTTGATTTCGTAGAATATACGCCACTCAACCTTTCTGCGATCATAATCGGCAATTCTGTTGGCAGGGAGGTTGGTAACCTGAATCTCCAGATGGTTTACACCCTTCTTGAGATAATTTCCTACCTGTGTCTCGAATGGAAGACTCCAGAGGGTAGCTACTTTATGTCCGTTTAACGTTACACGTGCACTTTCGCAAACCTTTCCCAGATCGAGCAACCACTCGTCGGCTTTAACCTCGGGAAGTGTAAAGTCAATGGTATAGGTGCCTGTGCCTGCAAAGTTTTTCAGCGAGTCGGAAAGTGAAGTCCAGGAGGTGAGTGCATCGAGTTTGTAGTTCTCTTTAATGACCGGATTGCCTTCAGCAAATGTCAGATTCCATTTACCCTTGATCTCCTGAGGCTGAATGCTGGTGCCGTACTTGGGGAATGCGTTTCCGGTCAACACTTTGTTCGTATAGCTCTTGGCAATGATACTCTGTCCGGGTTTTAGCTGGATAAAGAGTTCTGTTTTGTTATTCTGCTTACGGATTTTGGTGATGCCGGATTCTCCGGTCAGAGGATTGAACAACACGATGGAAGCTGCCGGAACACCCAGCGTTATCCATTGATTGACAGCAGTAGCCTGTAGATTGGTGATGAAGTAGTGGAATCCTTCGGCATGTTTGCGACGAATATATTTCAGTCCGTTGGCGTTCAGCGTCTCTTGATGGAGGTTACAATATGCAAGAAGTTTGTCTATATTTTTGCCAGCAATCAATTGACCATTATTCATAGGGTAGGCTTTATCATCGCCAAACGAAGGAACCTGTAATGAAGCGATGAGCTGTTTTAGTTCGGTTCTACGCTGGTCTAATTTGCCTAATCCCGGCACATCCTGTGGAAACTGATCCATGAAGATAACTTTTCCACCTGCTTTGATGAGTTTCACTATATTTTGCAATGTCTCAACGGGCATATATTGACATGATGGCACAATCAGTGTTTTATATCTATTTCCAGGTGTATTGATCTCTCCGTTAACTATTTTCGACTCGGCAATGAAATGATCTGAAATGAAATCAAAGTCGTATCCCTTGGCGCGAAGTTGTTGGGTGAGTGCATAGAAGGGGGTGGGCTTTAGCCATTGGGTGTAGCTGTGAATCTGAAAGGTAAAGAAGTTATCACCTTTATTGTTGTTCCAAACATCATAAACCGGCCAGTAGATGAGGATCTCATTATCGGGCTCGCCATATTGCAGGAAGGATTGACAGCGGGCGACATAACCTGTGAAGGCATCCATGTCTTTCCAGATGGTATTGTAAGATGAGAAATCGACTGAGGCATAGAATTTCCAACCCGGCCATGGTGCATCTTTGGGAGAATAGGGCGAGCCATGAAAGAAGATGTGGTTGACCCCCGAAGTGAAGAGTTGATCGAGCTCTGGTTTACATTGTGACAAGGCTGTTTTGAAGTGTTCTGAGAGCCATGTAAAGGTTTCGGAGGTTGCAAACTTCTTACCGGTGATATGTGCTGCAGAGGTTGCAAACTTCTGAACCATAGGGTCGGAGTCACTCTCTTTTATCTCTCCCGCATCAATACGCAATCCGGGAATAGGGAAGCTGGTGGTGCCAAAAGATTCGCATTCAGGAATGTCAACGGTACCATATAAGTCGATTAAATTTCCGGGAGATCCATGTGCCTGGTTACGGGTAATACTTCCCATCTTGTGTGCCCAATTGGTCCAGTTGCGGGTGAAGTTGTTGAGCAACAGGTCTGAAACGGTTTCTCTATAGTCGCTCTTTACTCTGGCTATCACATCAGCATCGCCCTCGCCATTAAAGGCCGGGAGATAATCTTGTAAACGATAACCATGTTGGCTTTCGAAACTTTTGGTCAGCGTAGCCGTCCAGTCCGCGCCATAGACTTCATACGAGTCGTTAAAGAAAGTATGGGGAATAGGCGCTTTGCTGGTCTTGAAAGCTTTTTCAAAACGACCGAGATAATCATCGGTAGCTATAGCAGAGAAGTGGTCGAGCACCCAACCATCGCCTCCGGGAGCAGCTCTCTTCACTTTCTGAAATGATTTTCCATTAAAGAGGGTATAAATCTTCCAGTTGCCTTCAGGTGCTACCCAGTTCAATATTCCATCGGATAGTTTGTTGGTGAGTTCTATCTTTTCCCCTTTATCCGAAAAGGCCATGATGGTTTCGAGAAGGGCAGCTTCTTTCTGTCGGCCATCTTTTACAGTTATTTTCTCGGTAAGACTGTTTCCGCCAGTCAGATTATAAGTTTGAATGATATATTTTGAGGCTGCATCGGCAGTAGTGATTTGTGGTCCTCCAAAAGGCCAACCTGTACCGGTGTTCATATCTACACCCATATTCAATCGCTTTCCTTCATTGATGGTGTGTGTCAACATGTTCATCCACTGGGGAGAAAGAAAGTCGATAAACTTGTTTTCGTAACCTTTGGTGCCATAGATGGGGGTGATTTCGACACCTCCAATGCCAGCTTTCGACATCTCTTCCAGGCGATAGGTGAGTCCCGGTGCATCGACAGCGTTACCCAACCACCACCAACGGGTCCATGGTTTGGCCTCTTTATTAAGCGTTGGCCATGCTAAATCTTTGTTAGCTGTCTGGCTGTTTGCTGAGAACAACGTGAGAATCAGGATCAGTGTTAAAAAAACAGATTTCATAAAGTTAGCGTGTTTGATCATTACTTAAGGTTTTTCTTCAATTCATCAGGACTATCTTTCGTGCGGGCATCGAATGCTTTCACACTGTTTTTTTGAAAGAGTGACTGGATATCTGAAAGTGATAAAGACTGTTGAGGATTAAATTTTGGAGACTCCATATAATGCAATAGACTATAGCGTAGTTGTTTTGCTGCCGGGCGATCTTCAAGATTGGTTTGGAGGTCGGCACTACAGACCAGAAGACTGCCGTTGCCCACCTTTGTCTCAAAGATCATGGCCAGTTTCCGGTTTAGAAACCAAGTGTCAATAGGTTGAAGGATGGGCCTGAAACTTTTTGGGAAGCTATCGAGCTGCATAACACGACCGTTTTGAACGATTTCCCACCATTGCAGATCACTGTGATAAGCTGTGGGGAAATCAGCGAAGGCAGGATGTGTGGGATTGCAAAGAAATCCGGTAGTGTGAGGGGGCTTCATCTTAAACCAAGAGGTGTTCCAGAATACAGGTGTGAAATATTGTATGACTTCTTTTCCACTCTCCAGCTTATTACCGGGTTGTAGAAATACTTTTCCGCCTTTATCAAGAATGCTGATGGCTGTGGAGTCGAGCTGTTCGCAGGTGTATATTCGTGTTTGTAACAGGGGAAGGGCAGAAGGATAGACCCAGAAGTTCCAATTGTTGTGATAATTACCTACCGATACATGAAGTGACAGTTTCGAAGCTTTGTTAAGACCCGCTAATGACTGATGGATGGTCCCCAATACGAAACAATTACCAACAGGGATAGTCGTATTTTTAAATGATCCTTTTGCAATCACTTTATTCTGATCATCGGTGATCTTCCACTCAGGAATAACATTTTGTAAGGGGGAGCCTGAGAAGTTAGCTATCTCAATATTACTATTAAAAGTTTCGTTATTGGTGAAAACAAATTTGGGTATTCTGGCAAGGGGAACAACCGTGTTACAGAATTGGGTGAACTCGGGCGCTGCGACATATCCTTTCTCATCCCAGAATACATCAAGCAATCCTACTAAAGCAGTTCCCTGCCCGGAGTAATCATTTAGTGAGAGTAGTTGGAAGCCTGCAAATCCCGGTGTGCGGAGTGCGGCTTCGATCTCTGCTTTATAACATAAAACCTGTAGCTTGCCCGAAGCCATCATGAAGTCGTGAGCCTGATCTCCCATTCCCTGGTCGGCCAGGTCTTCCTGAAAGAGCTCGAAGTTGAGTGCTTTCAGTGGACCTGTGTATTTCTTGATTTCAGCGAAGTTGGGGAATACACAATATTGTCCCACCTCGTGAGACAGGTATGGTACTTTTTGGTTTTCAAGCTTATCTGCGAAGTCGAAAAGGGTTTGTGGTTTATTGTTCCATCCTAATCCTCTTGGTTTGGCTCTGACCAGATATTCACTGTTGGGAATGATGCTCCAACTGCCTCCGGTAGAGGCACCGGTATAGAGATGGCGTGGATCTTTTGCCTTGAAGTAGACCACCCATTTATTCAACCATTCGACATAACGGCCTCTGGGTTCGTTGCCATATGCCATCATGCAGAAGGAGGAATGGTTGCCATAGGTCTTCAGAATACGTTCCGTTTCTTCATACAGATATTTGTCGATGGGCTTGCCATCACCTAACGACGTGCCATGGTTGCACCAGCTTGGTCCCTCTATCTGAAGATAAATGCCGGCTTTGTCAGCAGCAATAAAAGCAGCTTCGGGTGGACAGTATGAATGAAAACGCATGTGATTTAAACCGTAAGCTTTACAGATTTTAAACACTCTTGTCCACGCGACTTCATCCATTGGAGCATAGCCGGTGAGGGGAAAGTCGCAGTTTTCTACAGTACCTCTTAGGAAAATCTCTTTTCCGTTAATTTCAAAGCGGGTTCCTTTGGTCTTGAAGTCGCGCATTCCAAAGAGGATGGCCTTTTGATCAGTCTCTCCTTTTTGATTAGAGAGCGTGACTTTCATATTATAACAGACGGGGTTAAGTTCATCCCATAAACCAACGTGATCTCCCATTGCATAGGTGGTTTCAATCAATGTATCTGCAACATTATAATTGAAAGGAACGGTTATTTGCCTGAAAGCAGATGCGTTTTTATTATTGACGGGTTCTGCTTTGAGGAGGAGGGTCCCTGTGCCAATAGTACCTTCATGATTCTTTATTCGTAGTTGTACTTTGACTGTTTTGGAGACTAGATTTGGATAGAGCCGGATATCATCAATATAAGAGTTTGGAACGGCTGTTAGTTTAATTTGGCCTACTATTCCATTCCAGTTTCCTTGTGTCTGGTCGGTTACACTATGTGAATCCTGTCCCGGATTGATCTCCTTGATTCTATTGTCGACACGGATTGTGATGACGTGTTTGCCAGGCGTTATGTCTTTTGGCAGTGTGTATTGATGGGGAGTGCTCAAGCTGTTTAGAAGACCTATCTTTTTGTCATCGAGATATACAATGGTTTCCCAATGAGGTCGTTCGAGATAGAGCTGAATAGTCTTCCCTTTCCAGTTTTGAGGGATAGTTATCTCTTTTTGATACCAGGCGGCTCCAATGTAAGCCTTGATAGGCGTTAGGAAGAATGGGAACTTGGGGATCTTCTGGTTACGATACTTTGCCATCCTCGGATTAAAATACCAGGAACTATCATATAAACTACCCGTCCATTTTGTTTGGAGGGTGACATCGTCACCCATTCCGCGCTCTGTCATGGATGCCGGTAGTTGAATCGTTTCGGAGAGTGAACGGGTATACCACTTTTCAGAAATTCCTTTATCCAGTGGGTCGGTCTGAAACTTCCAGATGCCCTTTAATGAGATTTCAAAAGGTTGTTTCTTTGGCAGATCTGTGGCATAGCTCTTAAACGAAGCAATGAACATCAATAGTAAAAGCAGTATTTTTATCCGCTTTATCATAAGTTAAATTTTTTTAGTTCATCGTTAGTTTGAAAGAATAGCTTCCGGAGCCTATCTTATAAAGGGACTTGCCATTTTCTAAGCCTACGTATTGAATACCTTTTAATTGATTAACAGATTTACCCCCTTCAGTAATAGAAGCTCTGTTTGTAGTTGGAAGATCTACGGTTGCGGAGGTATTGAACGGGACTTCAACATGAAGCACAAGGTTTTTGCCTTCTCGTTTCCATTCGCTTTTAATGGTTCCGTAAGGTGATTGATAGCTGGTCTTTGATTCGGTGAGCTCGCCCACAATCTCCGGGCGGATGATCAGATCTTTAAAAGCCACCGAGGTCTCTTGTTGTTTGATGCCTCCCAATCCGGTATAGAACCATTCCATCAGATGACCCAGCATCAGGTGGTTGTTAGACACCTCTTCGAGCGCTGCCCATGACTCGGTGAGTGCTGTGGCACCTTTCTTCAGCTGAAAGCCATAACCCGGAACATCGTTGCGGAAGTTCATATCATATAGTAGCTGAGATCCACCGCCCTCTTCGAGTGCCTTAACGAGAAAGTGAAATCCAACATCGCCTGCTGTTAATCGTTTACCCGACTTAATGATGGAATCGGCCATGTTTTGAAAGACCGCCTTACGGTTGCTCTCATCAACAAGTCCGACACATAGCGGCATTGACATGGATGTCTGGCTGCCGGTAGCGTAGACCCTGGTCTTTTCATCAAAGAACTTTTGATTGAAGGCGGCTTTTACCTTTTCGGCAAGGGCTGTCCATTTGAGCATAGCCTCCTTATCATTTAATACAACCGCCATTTGCGACAGTAGCTTAATATCGTAATAGTAGATGGCCGTGGCCGTAACCGCTTTGGGTGTTAGCTGTGCCACCCCCGGAAACTTTGGCCCCAGATCGT
>JAHEYR010000025.1 GCA_023251485.1 Bacteroidales bacterium | reverse complement strand
TTCCATTGATACTTTTACGGGCAACTTTAGCATCCAGCGTTACTATAGGCAGTTTGCTCAGATCTGATAAGTTATCAGGTTGTTCATGCGATGCTTTCCAATAGAAATTATCAGAAATCAACGAACCCTTTGCATCCTTTAGTTCTAGTTTTACAAAAAATACGGAGGTTAAGTTTGAAGGCCATTTTACAGCATCCAGATCAGTTGCTGAACTGGCTTTGGCATTTACTGCAAACGCTTGTTGATAGGCCACTTTCCCATCCAGATTATATAAAGTGAGTTGCGCCTTTAGATTTTGCAGATCAGTTCCCTTGTTGTTGATGACCTGAATGATAGCCTCACGCTCATTCAGCTGGATATGGACAAGTTCGCAAGCCTTTCTGGTTGCAAATAATGAGGAATTAGGCTCTAAATCGTGATGATAAATCTGCCAGACAAAGCTTGGTTGTGCCGGGTTACTCATCCATGTGATGACACCACTACATGGGTTAAATAGTTTAGCATTGCGACCTTCATACATTGCGCGGAATGCTTCGTAGTTCATTAGTTGCCCCTTACGTACAAAATCAGCCAGATTATCTGCCTTGCCATAACGTGCATTCAATTCATCAGGATACTTATTGCCTCTTTGAGCGCCTCTCAGAAAATCATGCTCAGCCCAGTCGTCATTTATGATCTCCCAATCTTTTTGAGGCATCATTCCATGAATCGACTCAAGCGTTGGAATAGACATACTTCCGATTTCTGTTTTAAACGACTCACCGAAAACATAATAATCACTGGGCTTACGCCAGCAATAAGGGCCACCAGAGTTCACACCACGTCCTTCAGTAGAACTGGATTGATAGTGACGTACCGGTTCGAGTTTGCTCATCATTGCTTTTAACGAATCGTCGATCTCTTTGGGTGGAAATCCTTCATTACGTGCACACCAGACAGCAATAGACGGATGGTTACGGAATCGAAGTATTTTGTCGCGGACATTTGAGAGATACAGTTTCTGATCATTTGGGTTGGGGCCGTCACTAGGATTGGCTTGGAAAAACTCATCCCAAAGCAAGATGCCATATTTATCACACATGTCATAGAAATCTTCGCTGGTGCTCTGTCCTACCCAATTACGTATCATGGTGTAGTTTGCAATTTGATGCATCCTGATCTGTGCTTCCAATCGCTCGCGGGTATTGCGTTTCATGGCTTCGTCCATTCCCCAGTTACCTCCTTTACATAAAATCTTCACTCCATTTACTGAGATGGTCAGGTTTTCGGTTTCGGGAACACTGTAAGTGATTTTACGGATACCGAAAGAAACGTTCTTGCTATCTGAAACCTGATTTGCGATATTAAAACTGAGATTTAATGAATACAGATTTTGCGGACCATAACCATTGGGCCACCATAACTTAGGATTCTTGACAAGAAGCTGAGGGAGATCTTTTGAAGTTAACGAGATAATTTTTGCAGTGCGAGCTGGGACTTCGACAGACTTCTGAAACGCGACAGTGCCAAAACTTCCTTTCAAAATACCCTTTTGGGGTTGATCTGTAACGTTTTCGAGTGTGGTTTGAATAGCAATATCGGCAGTATTTAATTTTGGCAGTGGCAGATCGGTTGTGATAAGCGGCGACTTAATCAATACCGAACCTGAAGCTGACAGGAAGACTTTTTGCCAGATACCTGTATTACGATCGCGGATAGCCGGAATCCAGTCCCACCCTAATGAGCATAGAAATGTAGGACCATCACTCGCACTGATTCCCCCATTTACACCGGTACCCAAAGCAATAGTATGTTCGTGAGAGATGCCGGGATTGGGCTGAGGTGAAATCAACACAGCCAATACAGCTTGCTGTCCTGCCGTCACATAAGATGAGATATCGAAAAGACCTCTAATAAAAGCACCTTTAATATTTCCAATTTCTTTAGCATTGACAAAGACTTTTGCAGCATAGTTAATTCCATCAAAATTAAGCCAGATCTTTTTGCCTTTATAATCAGCGGGAACCTTAAAAGTAGTTCTATACCAATAAGGTGTACGACAAAGTGTTTCAGAGATTTTATCGGGGCGGTTATTTTCACCCCATAATGGCTCAGGATATACACCGTTATTTACTAATGTGGTCAAAATAGTTCCCGGAACAGTTGCTTTATACCATCCGGTTGTTTGAAAACCGACCTTTGCAATCTCTTCGCCAGCCTCACTTATTTTGGAAGCATCCTGTAGTTGCCAACCATCAGCAATAATAAATGGTTTCGAATTGGTTTGTCCTTTCAGTGTAACTGCTAAAAACAATAGGACAAATAGTGTAGTGAATTTCGTAAAGAATTTTGAAAGCTTCATATTTTTTCGTTTTTCTATATTCCCGAGTACAAAAAGATATAATAATGAAGAGCGTAATCTCTATTGAAATTACGCTCTTCAATTTTCAAAGTTAAATGAAAAGAATCAAAACATAAATTGTTTTGAAAATTAAAACACGTTTAATTGATTTAGTGTTTTTTTAGGTTCTTATAACGTAACATTGCTTCAAGATAATAGTAATCTGCATAGGTTAATGGAACATCAACTTCGCTATTATGTGGCATAGAACCAACATTATGTTTTATAATAAAATTGCCATTCCCTCCTAGGGGAGCTCTATATGCAGGTGATGATAGACTGCGGATTTCTGTTTCAGCTACAGCCAGATACTTCTTTGCCAGTGGCTGATCTACATATTGACTTAACTCGATCAGTGCAGAAGCCATTAAAGCACCTGCAGAAGCATCACGTTTTGCATCAGGAATGCCGGGTGCATTAAAATCCCAATAAGGGATCTTATCTACAGGCAGATTTGGGTGATTTAATAAAAACTCAGCAATATGTTTTGCCTGTTGAAGATAGCGATCGAGTTTTGTTTCGCGATACATCATCGTATAACCATATAAACCCCACGCCTGGCCTCTGGCCCATGCTGATTCATCAAAAGCTCCCTGATGGGTTTGTTTGATCATCGGTTCTCCGGTTTCCGGATTGTATGATACCACATGATAACAGCTATAGTCGCTACGATAATGGTTTTTCATTGTCTTATCGGCATGGCTTACGGCAATTTTATAGAAACTGGAGTCGTGAGATAATTTGAAAGCATTCATCAATAGTTCCAGATTCATCATATTGTCGATGATAACAGGATATTTCCATTTGGCATTGGCTCCCCATGACTGGATTAAACCAACTTTGGGATTAAAACGGGTAGAAAGTGATTTTGCTGCTGTTAATAACACCTCGTTATAGCTCTTCTCATTTGTAATCCGTAATCCATTACCAAAGCTACAGTTGATCATAAAGCCAACATCATGATTGGAGGTAGTAAACTTCTCACGTTCAACACGCGCGGTCATGACTTTTGCATACTTTTTTATCATCGGATCTTTGGTTCCTTCATAGAGATACCATAGACAGCCTGGGTAAAAGCCACTGCACCACCAACGGGAATCAGAAGTTGTTAAATGGCCTGCTTTGTCAATAGTTCGTGGCAATGAATCGGTCTTTGGCAGCATCACTTCACTCATCAACTTATACTGCTTCACAGAGAAAGCCAACGATTGATCAATAATCCTGGTAAGCGGTTCAACTTTTGCTGCACTCTTCATTTTTTGTGCATTGCAGTTGATGAAGCCGATCATACAAACGGCAAGAACACATAATATAGTTTTTTTCATTAGTAAATGATTATGTTTGAAACAGTCTTTTTTATGATGTTACCAGTTATTCAGTGCTTTAATTTTACCACTATTCTCCTTTACTCCCTCTGGAATCAGCAAAACAGTTACCTGTGATTTTGTATTGGCCGGAACGACTACATCAAATCCTACCAGTATGGTTCCCTGATTTTGTGCATCATATTCATGTAAAGGTGTTGTAGGCCTGGTTGTTATTATAGCATTAGCAGGTTCTACCACTTTAAGCAAAAGTGTTTTACCATTTTTAGTTAGTACTGCTGTTCCTCCATTAATTTTAACATCGGCTGGGGTAAGCATCGTCCAACGCATAGTAGTTGCTTTGTCTGACGATTCAACCTCATCGCGAACCATTACATATTTTTGATCTACAATTGCAATACCTCGTTTCACATCTTTTGTGTTTCCACTATATACTTTTGAGAGATCGAAAGTTGCATTTAAAAATGATGGTTTAGCAGATGAACTTAAGATTGGAGCATAGCCTTCAACCTTTTGAAGTTGGTTATCAAAAGTCAGGGTGCTATGATAAAAATTATTATAGCGAAGAACTTCCCAACGTTGTGAGTTCTGCTTCATATTCCATAGATCAACATTTTTAGATTCGAGTGACTCATACTCCTGTGAACCGAAATCCATTGACCAACGCTCTCCATTTGCATCCATAACAAAAGAACCAATATCCATATGTGCATGGTTGATAGATGGCGATCCACCTTTAACTGCAACATAAATCGCATTGGGATCGGTCCAGGACGAACGCATTAAAGCCATGGGGTTCTTTCCTCTTCCAGACCAGATTAGTTGTTTTGGAGCTTGAATTTCATCCAGATTGATACCGGCACCCCAAATCATAAGCGCTGGCAATAACCGATCGCCACTCATCTTTTTATCACGATCAAGATGCTTCTTTTCAACATAAAGTAATGATAGATCATTAGCCTTCTTTGCCAACCAAAACATAGCTGGGTTTAAGCCTGAACCAGTTCCGCAATCAGAATAGTTAAAACACTTACCCGTATTGCCGGTCATATTTTCAAGGAATCCTGCTGTCTTAAATATTGCAGAACGCTGAGTAAGTCCAAAATCGGTTCCGTATGTTTTTTCTATCGCACTTAAAAACAGCATATTGAAGCTGGTGCCATAACCCCAATATCCATAGCCCTCAGGATAAATACCATCAGGATTATAATCAGCCATTGGAAGTTGAATAGATTCGATAGCACGGTCGATGATTTTCTTTGATTCTTCAGGCTGATCTTCATAGATTGCCAATGCGCCATAAGTCATTCCGGTATTGCAGACCTGATTCCAGTTATGCGTTACACGTAACCAGCTATTATATTTGGGATCGAGTGACGGTGCTAAACCTTTTGTGAGGATGGCTTCTTTTATAAGATTTCGTGTAGATTGAGACAAGTCGTTATAGAGCCAGTCGTAGCCAATAGAAAGACCTAGTGTCATTTCGGCCACATCTAAAAAATGTGAAGGGTTCCAGTCTTCAAAGGCCGAGATGTGAACCATCTCTTCTTCTGCCTTTTTTAGATATTTTGCATCATGTGTCATCCTATATGCATAGGATAAGAAGAACATACGATGAATACATTCTCTTGATTTATCCAATAATCTGCGACCAATTTTTACTCTCTCGAGCAGTGGCAAAGTTAGCATCCGGTCACTTTCATTGATAATGTTTTGGTGTACCTTTTGCCAGGTTTCGTTGGAAGCAATATTCTTCCTGATCAGTTCCTCTTCGCCCTGAGTCAACAGTATGCGGGGGTGGGCAGAAGTGAGATTGCTGTTTTGGAGGTGTTTTAACTGCGCCGAAACAAAAAGCGGGAGCATTAAAACACAGCAGATGAATAGACTTTTTCTCATTGGGTTGTTATTTTAGGGTTGAATTTTTCAAATTAGCCATAGGATAAACGAATAAGACAAACGTTTGCATATATTCATAAAAAAGGCAAAAGTATCAAATAAATTGATTTATTATCATTGTTATTCCATTAATCATATGAACATTACTGATTCTTATTAATGGCACTAATAAGAGATGTTCCCCCTAAAAGAAACTGAATTATTTTTCTGTTCATAGATTTTTGAGAAGCTTAAAAATCATTAGATAACTGACTAATTCGTAAATTTTAATACCGTTACAAAAACACCCGTTACAGATAATCCATAACGGGTGTTCATTTCAATTCAAACTATAATTGGGATATACTATTTAACAGTTACTTTACCAAAGGGAATTGCAACTTGTTTAAAATTGGCACTCTGGTATCCATTGTTTGTTAAAACAATAGTAAGATCAAATGTGCCCGCTGTTTTATAAGTATAGCTGCAATACCATCCTGTACTATTTTGGGTTGTCTTGAAACCTTTTGCCCCAACTAGTCCATAATCGACATAACAATCGCTTGAGTTAAGCACTGGGTGATTATACATATCCAAAGAATCGGCTGTAGAGTTTTTCATTTTCATAATAGACCTAACACCGCCTGGCCAAACACTACAAATATCAGCAGTTGTTTCGACTACAAAAGTTACAGCTTTACCATGAACCGGATTTGTAACAACAGAATCTTTCCCTTTGATATCCGCCATATACATGGTAAGTGATTTCATTTTAGGAGCACTAACATTGTCTTCTTTCAAACAGGATGACATGCTGAAGACAATAGATAGTCCTAAAGCCACTGTATATATTATTTTTTTCATCATTTCGCTTTTTTGTTAAGTTATAATTCTATTAATACCCCGGGTTTTGAAGTAATGTTGCATCTTTTTGAATCTCTGCTACCGGAATAGGTAAGATTAATTGATAGGCTGGAATTGGACCACTAATATAAATCTTATCATCATAATCCACTTTTGTCATTAAATCTTTCGTAATAACATCAATCGCCTTCCCGGTTCGAATAAGATCAAAATACCGATGTCCTTCGAAAGCTAACTCCATTCTACGTTCGTGTAGTATCATATCAATATTTAGCTGAGCAGCGGTGATGGCAGGCATACCGGCTCTTGTTCTAACTTGATTAAAATAGACTACTGCAGCATCATTTTGGTTGAGTACCATTAAAGCTTCAGCATACATTAGTAAAGCATCTGCATAACGAGTCACGATATAATTAAAATCGGAACCTGTACTATTAAAGTTTTTTAACTGATCAGCCGGAGGACATAGTTTTTTAGCCCAAGCTTGAATAGGAGGAGTCGCACCGTAACATTTCCCTGAATCTACCGTAGCTGCATATCTAATCCAATCTTTACTATTTGTATAATCACGCATAAAGTTGTGTTCGACTAATAGTTGGCTTTGTCCTCCACTTGATAGTTTTGCGGTGATATCTACCCCCATCCATTTAAACCAATAACTTGGCTGACCAGCTGCGATGTTATAATTAACCTCAAAAATAGATTCGGTATTCTTTAATTTATTGGCAGGTTGAAAAATTGCACTAAACGAAGGCATCAAAGCATAATTATTTCCGGCAACCTTATCAACGATCAGTTTCTTTAAAGTCTCAGCCGCTTTAGCATGATTATTCAACGTTAAATAAACCTTGCCTAAGATAGTGAGCGCAGCACCTTTTGTTGCTCGTGCCTCCTGTCCCGATAAGGCATTATCTCCTTTATTATAACAGTTTGCCGAAGCAAACTCCAGATCCGGAATAATCACTTTATTATAGATTGTGTCTATTGGAGCACGCCCAATACCAAAAGCCTTATTGGGATCCGAAAACGAACTAACAACCTTAGGAACTGCACCATATATTCGAACAAGATTAAAATAGGCTAATGCCCTCAGAAAGCGAGCTTCACCACGAAAAGCATTAAGATCAGTTGTTTCGGTGGGATGATTAGGTGCATATTTATCAATAATTGTAAGTATATTATTACAATTAACGATCATCTTATAGTTATTCGTCCAAATTCCCGATTGCGAATTTGCATTGGTCTTGGTGAATATATGCCAAACACCGCTCCAGTAAAAATCCTTACCATCATCAGACATTAGCTCAGTTACAAGAGGCAAATCTCCTTGATTATAGACACTTTGCAGCTTCTTATAGCATGCAGTTAGACCGGTCATTACTTCAGTTTTATTGCTAAAATATGTATCAGGTGAAAGTGTATCTTCAGGTTGCGTTTCCAAAAAACTCTTAGCGCATCCCATAAACAGGACTGCAATTATTATCAGCAGAAAATATTTTTTCATAATTATTTTATTTTATCAAATTATAATGAAAGATTTACACCAAAGCTGGATGTTCTTGCCAACGGATAGGCTCCACGATCAATACCCTGCGACAAAGCAGAAGATCCCTGGTAGTTGGTTTCAGGATTAAATCCGGGAAACTTAGTGAACATGTAAACATTTTGAATACTTAAATAAAAGCGAACATTTTTAATATTCAACTTTCTTAAAATATTTGATGGTAGCGTGTACCCAAGAACGATATTCTCCAGATTCACAAAGGTTCCCTTGTATAATAAAGTTCCTGTCAAATCACTTCCTTCATAGCTTTTTCGGATGGGGGCCGGGTACTTTCCATCCGTTCTATCCGGTCTCCAATAATTTGAGTAATAATTATATGTTGTATTTGATGTATTTGCAACACCTCTTCCAAATACGCCCTGATATTCAGCCATTGAGATATCGCCACCCTTGGTGCCTCTGACCTTAATAGATAGATCAAAATTTTTGAAGGCAAAAGTATTTGTAATACCCCAGGTAAAGTCAGGCGTGGCATTCCCAATGATCGTATAATCACTTGCATCCAATATACCATCACCATTGACATCTGCAGTCTTTGGAGAACCTGGATTTGAACGATTTTTCCATAAAGGATTTGAGGCATTAAAAATTGGAGAGGTCTTAACATCTTGCCAGTCTTTATATGCACCCAGATCAACCATTCCATAAATACAAGCCAAAGGCTTACCTTCAGAAGTATAGCAGTTATTATTGATGAGTGGACGTTTATCAGTTCCGATATTTAGAACCCTATTGCGATAGTAGTATAAGTTGGCATCAGTTGTCCATGTGAATGCGCCTGTGATATTGTGTGTTGTAACAGCCCATTCAAAACCCCTGTTACGCATAGCCCCAATGTTTGCCCATGTTGAACTAAAACCCGTTATAGTGGGCAAAGGGAGATTGAATAACATATCGGTAGTTTTGCGATAGAAGTAATCTATACTTAACGAAATCCGATTATCCAAGAATTGAAGATCTGAACCTACTGTCCAATCAGTAGTTGTTTCCCATCCTAGCTGTGAATTAGCAATCTTTCCATCTTCATAAGCCGACGATAATGTTGAACCGGTTCCAAAAACATAAGTAGAAGCAGCAAGAGTACTTTGAGCCAGATAATTAGATATTCCCGAATTACCAATTTTACCCCATCCTCCACGAATCTTCATGTCGGAAACATACTTCTTTACTGGAGCAAAGAATTTTTCATCAGAAACACGCCAAGCCAATGAAACAGAAGGGAACACACCCCATTTTTTATCGGCACCAAATTTTGAAGATCCGTCTCGACGAACACTAGTGGTTAGATAATATTTACCGGCATAATTATACATTAAACGAGCATACGACCCAATCATCGTTTCGCTCGAACGGTTTGTCTGAGCATCCCCTTGGCTATTTAAAATCGTCGTAGCCTGATTTAATGTAGGAATGGCATCAGATGCAAAATCATATTTGTTAATATAATTACCACGGTTTTGCGTTTGATCAATAGAATAACCCGCCATCGCCGTAATATCATGTTTGCCAAAAGTGCTTTTATAGGTTAGAAAGTTCTGCGAAGTCCAATAAAGCATTGTCGTTGTTGTGTTAGTCCCTTGTGTTCGCGAATAAGGTAGCGCGGTTGTTGGAACGGTGCTTGGGGTATATGTATTTTGTTCCCAATAGCTGAATTCGTTATTAAACTCAGAACGGAAGGTCAGATTTTTTAATATCTTAATATCTGCAAACAAACTAGTTAGATTCTTTGCAGTTCTTCTCTTATCTTGTTTTTGAAACTGGCTCAGGGGGTTTACAAAGAATCCAAAATTCCAGTTCCAAGGACCATTAACGTCCGTTCCATAATAGATTGGGTTCCCCTTGCTATCAGTTGGTGCCCAAATTGGAGGAAGTGCTATCGCGCTATAAAAAGGGTTGGTTGTACTACCACCTTCAGTATTTGAAAGAACACCTAAATTTTCAAAAGAAGGAGCAAGATTTAACCCAAGTTTAATCCTGTCATTTATCTTCACATCAACATTTGCTCTAAACGAAATACGATCATAGTTGGATGTTGGCACTATCCCGTCTTGTTTAAAATAACTTCCGGAAACCATATATGAAACATTTTCTGTCCCACCAGTGGCTGAGAGACTAACATCTGTTATCTTGCCAGGACGAGTAATTGCATTCTGCCAATTTGTATTATATGGCGATTTGTAACAAGTATCACTAACTGTAATCCAACGATAATATAAAGACCCCGGTGTTGACATTGATGTGTTAAACTGAGAGTATTTTGTCCAGTTTGCTATTCTCGTTGCCGGAGAGTCGGTCCATTTCCAAAGGGCAGCATTCGGGTTATTCGTCCCTAAGTTTGGATCTTCAATAATATAGGCATTGGCTCTTGCATCATCCATATATTGAAGGAAATCTTTTGAATTTAGAACACTAACCTTATTTATCATCTCTTGTACGCCCATGTTCATTGAGATATTGATGGTCGGTTTTCCTGTTTTCCCTCTTTTTGTAGAAATCAGAATTACACCGTTAGCAGCTCGGGTACCATAAATAGCACTCGATGAAGCATCTTTTAGTACTTCTATTGATTCTATATCATCAGGATTAATAGAATTTAATGGGCTTTGGAATTTATCAAAGACATCCTTCATCGGAAAGCCATCAATTACGTATAGTGGAGATGTATTTGCGTTGATAGATCCTACCCCGCGAATATTTATGTTAGATCCACCGCCTGGAGCGGCATTTGTAGTTGTCACTCTTACACCTGCCATTTTACCGGCTATGGCTTGTGAGAAATTTGACACGGATTGATCTTTCATGTCCTTTGACGTAACTGATGAAATAGATGTTGAGACATCGCGTTTCTTAATGGTACCATAACCAATTACCACTACATCATCTAATTTCCGAACATCATCAACCATTTTGATAACGAGCGTTACTTGATTTCCAATCTTAACTTCTTGAGTAGCATATCCTATTGAAGAGATAACTAATACTGCATTCTCATTAGAAACCTTCAAATTAAAGTTTCCGTTCATATCAGAAACTGTGATATTTTTTGTACCCTTCTCAACTATTTTCACACCAGGTATGGGCAAGTTGTCTTTGGCCGAGATTACTTGCCCTGAAACCTTTAATTGCATTAACTCCCGCATTGGTGCAATGACAAAAAGATTGTTCTCTAATGCTTTATAAGATATTTTGGATGAACCTAGTAATTCATCCAATGATTCTTTTACTGTTTTATTTTTTAATTCTATAGAAACCACATTATCCAGATCGGAAAATGAGTCATTATAGAAAAATCGGCAATGTGCTTGTCCCTCAATAGTCTTCAAAATTTCTCTAACCGACTTATTTGAGACATTCAGGTTTACGTTTTGAGCAGTAGTTGTAGATGCAAAAACCTGAATAACACTGATATACAAAATTATCATTGAGATTTTCATATACAGCAATATTTTTTTTAGTGGGGGGGATTGGGATGATTTTTTTTTCATAGTTTTGTAATGTTAATTTTTTGACAATAAGAGACTTTCCTTTACGTTGGAGCGTCAGGCAGGAAGAATCTTTAAAAATTAATGAATGGATAAACCGGGTATTAAGTTTCTAAAACTTTATCCGGTTTTTTTCGGAAAGGAGTACACTTCATATTACATAGGCGTTTTTTTTAAGATTTACTTTCTATTTTATAACTTCCTGATAATTAACATTTCTCCTTGGATCATAATCCATTTTAACCACACCATTTACAATTTCATATTTCATTGGTGCAGTTAAACGAATAACATTTAAAATTTGCTCTAACGTCTCCTTCTTAAATGTTCCACTAAATTTATAATTGAGCAATTCTTTAGATTTTATCTCAACGGCAACATTGAACTTCCGTTCTAATAATACTGCAATGTCACTCAGATTATCAGAATCGATAATCCACTGATCGTCTTTCCACGATGTGTAAACTTCAACCTTAATATCTGAAACAATACTGGGCTTTTCTATTTCAGCTTTTATAGTTTTATCTGTTTTATTTTCAGTAACTTGATTAGATATGCCATTAGATTCATCGGAAAGCATATTAGCCGCTTTATCACATGTAAATATTTGATTTGGCTTTAGTTTGTAATCTATATTCTTACCCTCAATTTTTACTGATCCTTCAACTAACGTTGTCGAGAAATATTTTTCATCAGGATAACTTTTCACATTAAAAGTGGTACCTAAGGCCTTTACTTTCATGCCAGAAGCAAACACAGCAAAAGTTAAATCAGGATTCTTTTTTACCTTAAAATAGCCTTCACCTTGAAGCAAAACATTTCGATTAGTGATCCCATACTGTCCATCATATTTCAATTTAGAATTGGCATTTAGCCATACTTTGGTTCCATCAGGAAGGATCACTTCTCCCTTACTACCTTTAGGAATAACCACCTCATGAACAATCTTTTCGGATGTAGTTCCAATCAACTTTCTCGGTAAAACAAAGTAAGTAAACAGGGATCCCATCCCAAAAAATAGAATAAACATGGCTGCAATTTTCATGATCCGATGAAACATCAGAATCCTATTTGCTCCGTTCTCTTCACTTTCTTCAGTATCCGTAAAGTCAATCTGGTTATACAATTTTTCCCATGCTTCAGACTTACTATTTTCAAATCTGGTAGGAATCTCGGTATTCAGACTTAAAAAGTAAACACGCTTATATTCGAGAAATTGTTTTTTATTTTCATCAGAACATTTAAGCCATTCTAATAAAGAATCAACTTCTGCATCAGAAATATTATTAGATAAGAAATTATATGTTAATACTTTGAAGTATTCCGCCATGTCTCTGTTTGTATTCATTTGTTTGATGCTATTAATAAGACGATTTATTGAAAGTGATGGGGTGACAAGATTTGTGATTTTCTTTTATTTTTTTTAATCGGGATCTCAGAATTATAAATTATGAGCCACTAATCCATCAGATGAATCAGAATATTATCCCCTAATTTATCAGAAAAGAAATTGTAAGTAAAATTAGGTTTAGATAATCTTTTAAATATTCTCTTAGAAAATCTAACGCTCGACATATTTGTGTTTTAACAGTATTAACGGAGATATCAAGCTTCATAGAAATCTCTGAATAGGTTAAACGCTCAAACCTGCTTAAACAAAAGATTTCGCGACATTGTGGGGGCAATTGATTAATGGCTTTATAAACATCTTTCTCTACCTCCACGATGGATAATTTATCCAAAATATCATTCTCATCATCCCCAATAATCAAATTTATTTGTTCATTTATTTCGAACCACTTACTTCTTTCGGTTGCCTTTGATGATTTGATATAATCTAAACATGCATTATAAACACTTCGATATAAGTATGCTCGTAAACATTGTGTTATTTGAAGATATTGCCTTTTTTCCCAGAGTTTAAGAAATAGGTCTGATACTATTTCTTGAGCAATTTCTTCATTATTTAAAATCTGATTACTATAAAGACACAACGGACCATAAAACTTATTAAAAGCCATTTCAAGAGCTTTTACATCATTTTCCTTTATCCTATTCCAAAGTTCCATAAACTTCTTTTGTCTGTTTTTATTTACTACTATCTAATTGGGGATATTCTTATACTTGATTTTTACCAACAATGATTAAACTGCTTGATTTCAGTTACAACATTCATTAGAAATAGGCCATCTTAGATTTTTATACATTGGTAAATTTAAATATACAATCGTTTGCGCATGATAATTAAAAGAAAACCTTCCTGAAAAGATTATAAAAAGTACTTTTGAATGTTATTTAATCTTTTGATTTTTTATACACTTCATTTATTTATATCACATTTCTACCATATTACGCTTTAGAAACAGACCCCAAATATACCAAATAATATATTCATTAATAATTGTTTCATTAATTTACGAAACAAATAAGAAATACTATTTTTCCGAATGTTTCATAATGGACATTAAGTACCGAAAAAAAGATATAGCCCTACTTTTAGTAGTCGCTTTAAGAAATTTTTACAATCTGCTCGTTAAAAGAATCCGAATAAAATTTCACTCTAAAGAGAAGCCTATCAGGTATTATGCCCCATATTCATCAGAATGCTTAACTTTGCAAAAAACTATATCAATCAATGTTTGAAGATCGAGCTAATAAACGTACAGAGCTTTCTGAGCTCGGAGAGTTTGGATTAATTAACCATCTTACTAAAGATGTCTTTATAAATCACCCTGAAACCATTCGTGGCATTGGTGATGATGCAGCAGTCATTGAGCCTTCTGGAAAACAGATGTTGGTGACTTGCGACTTACTGGTTGAAGGTGTTCATTTCGACCTGACCTATACTCCACTAAAACACCTTGGATACAAAGCTGCCGTTGTTAATATCTCTGACATTGCAGCTATGAACGGCATCCCAAAACAATTGGTAATTGGTATTGCTGTTTCAAACCGTTTTTCAGTTGAGGCTATTGATGAAATCTATGCAGGTATCATGCTTGCCTGCGAACGCTATAAGGTTGATCTTGTTGGTGGCGACACCACTAGTAGCCGCTCGGGGCTCTTCATCTCTGTTACTGCAATAGGTGAGGCAGAACCTGATAAAGTTGTGTATCGTAACACTGCCAAGGAAAACAATCTGGTTTGTGTCACTGGCGATCTTGGAGGAGCTTATGCAGGACTCCTTTTGCTTGAAAGAGAAAAGAAGACTTATGAAGCCAATCCTGAAATGCAGCCCGAATTAGAGGGTTATGATTATGCACTGGAGCGTCAGCTAAAACCTGAAGCCCGCATGGATGTGGTTCTCAAGCTCAGAGAAGCCGGTATTGTACCTACTGCTATGATCGATATCAGTGACGGACTTGCTTCAGAGATTCTTCATATCTGTAATGATTCGAAGATGGGGGCTGTAATCTATGAAGAGAAGATTCCTATTGACGCTGTTGTTGCAGGGATAGCCGAAGAGTTTCATATCGAGCCTGTTGTTGCAGCACTAAATGGTGGCGAAGATTATGAATTACTCTTTACCGTCGACATAAACGACTTCGAAAAGATTTCAGCCATACCGGGGATCTCTATCATTGGTCATATCACCGAAGAAGCCACAGGTGTAAACATGATGAGCAACTCGGGTTCTTTGATTACGATTCGTGCACAGGGTTGGGACCATTACCGTAACACCGAAGAATAACATTGAGTACAATAAATAGATATTGGGAAAAGTTAGAGCCCATCGTGAAGTCTCTGCCCGATACTCCCGGCATCTATCAATACTTTGATGCCGAGGGTACCATTATCTATGTTGGTAAAGCCAAAAATTTAAAGAGGAGAGTCACCTCCTACTTTACAAAAGATACTTCGCTGAGTGGCAAGGTCAGAGTAATGGTTCGAAAGATTGCCGACCTTCGTTATCTGGTTGTAGATACAGAACTCGATGCCTTGCTACTCGAAAACAATCTGATCAAAGAGTATCAACCCCGATATAATATTCTGCTCAAAGACGATAAGACCTTTCCTTGGATTTGTATTCGTAACGAGCGTTTCCCAAGAATTACAACGACAAGAAATCGTATCAAGGATGGATCGGAGTATTACGGTCCTTATGCTTCGGTCAAAATGATGAATACCATCCTCGATCTGATCAGGCGACTTTATCCACTACGTACCTGCAATTTAAATCTATCCCAAAATCTTATCAATCAGGGAAAATACAAAGTCTGCCTCGAATATCATATCGGTAATTGCAAAGGTCCTTGCGAAGGATATCAGGATGAGGAAGATTACCGGATATCGATCTCAGCAATAAGAGACATCATCAAGGGCAATATCAATAGTGCCAAGCAGGAGCTTACGCGGATGATGATGGAGTATGCAGCAACGCTAGCCTTTGAAAAAGCACATCTGGTCAAAGAAAAGATTGATCTGCTCGATCGTTATCAAAGTAAATCGTTGGTAGTAAACCCCATGATTCACAACGTAGATGTATTCTCTTTAGTTGAAGATGAGGGCTCTGCCTATATTAATTTTATCAAGATCTCCAATGGATCGGTCATCCAATCGCATACACTAGAACTGAAGAAGAGGCTCGATGAAAGTGCTGAAGAGCTATTGATGATGGCGATAGTGGAGGTGCGTAGTCGCTATGAAAGCAATGCCCGCGAGATTATTGTTCCTTTCCTGCCGGATATAGAGCTTCCGGGCGTCACGTTTTCTGTGCCCCAGAAGGGTGATAAGAAAAAACTCATCGAACTATCGGAACGCAATGCACACTACTATCAATTGGAGAAACAGAAACAGAAAGATCTGGTAGATCCCGAACGTCATCAACGCAGAGTACTCAGTCAGATGATGACAGATCTCAGTCTACATGAACAGCCTGTTCATATTGAATGTTTTGATAACTCAAATATCCAGGGGGCCTATCCTGTTGCAGCCATGGTGGTGTTTAAAAATGCAAAACCAAGCAAAAAAGACTACCGCCACTTCAATATCAAGACGGTCGAGGGACCCAATGATTTTGCTTCCATGGAAGAGATTATCACGCGTAGATATGCCCGCCTGCTCAACGAAAGCCAGCCCCTGCCCCAACTGATTGTGGTGGATGGAGGAAAAGGACAGCTAAGCTCGGCGGTCAGGAGTCTGGAAGGACTAGGCCTTCGTGGAAAGATAAGTATCATTGGTATTGCCAAACGGTTGGAGGAGATCTATTATCCGGATGATTCAATCCCAATGTATCTCGACAAGAAATCGGAAACACTCCGAATCATTCAGCAGATGCGTGATGAGGCTCATAGATTCGGCATCACCCACCACAGGAAACGTAGAGAAAAAGGAACTATCAAAACAGGGTTAACAGAGATAGAGGGTATTGGAAGCGCAACATCCGATAAACTACTAAAACAGTTTAAATCGGTAAAGAAAATCAAAGAGGCTACGTTGCAGGAATTAGAAGGATGCGTTGATAAATTAAAAGCACGGGTAGTATATCAATATTATCATCCTTAACCTATCCGTCATTCCAGACCACTTAGAAGAAATATCATTGCTCTTTTCTATTAATAGATTTCTCACGTCGTCCGAAATGACAATATGAGTTATGTATGAAAAAACGTTATGACAAGAAGACGGAATCAACTAACATCTATTACATCTCTTCTCGAAGATGATATAGTAAAACAATATACTTAATATAACACCCACGGTGTCAGCTATAAAGTCGTTTAACTCACAACTCCTTCCAATAAAGACCCACTTCTGTAATAATTCAACAATTCCGCCCAAGGCAATACCAATAACAGCGTATATGGAAAGAAGAGACTTTTTTAATGGCGTCTTACCACCTTTATAGAAACTACCTGCAGTTAATAAAAAAACAAGCATTCCAAACAACCCGATGTGGACGATCTTATCGGGTTTAAAAACATCCCAAATAGGAGAGATATGCGGGATGTCATTTCCAGGCATACCTGTAAGTATCAATATAATGATAACCCACAGATATGCCGGCCAGAAATAACGGAACATGATAAACCAAGCCGGTTTAGTCATTAAGCTCCTATTAATTGTTTGTAAGCTTCCGCTGATAATAATCCTTCAGCTTGAGCGATATCCTGAACACGAATTTTGATAATCCAACCATCACCAAATGGATCTTTGTTTACCAATTCGGGATTGCTTACCAATAGATCGTTGAATTCAATAACTTCACCACTAATTGGCATGTACATATCAGAAACTGTTTTAACAGCTTCAATCGTTCCAAAGGTTTCACCTTTTTCTAATGATTCGCCAACTGTTTCAACTTCAATAAATACAATGTCGCCCAATTCGTGTTGAGCAAAGTCGGTAACACCGATATAAGCTTCCTCGCCTTCAACTTTTAACCACTCGTGTTCTGCGGTATACTTTAAATTGTCAAGTACGTTCATAATGATCTTTACTTTTAATAATCCATGAAATTTTGTTCAAAAGTACTAATTCTCAATTTATCAGAATGGGTGTTCTCCTATTTTTATTGATTAAAAATAAGAAAGCATTATGTTTTAGTGCTATACCGAACATTATCACTGCGTAAGCATATAAGTAAGGCTTAATCCGGCGCTTGTAGTAGAGCTTAATGTTGTGATATATGGCTCATTAATCGTCTTGTCAAAGAAGAGGCGCATGTTCATTCGCTGACTTAATTGATAATCGGTAGAGATATTGATCGAAATTAATCTCTTACCTGCTGAGATCTGATTGATGTCCTGATCGATACGTCGCAAAACTGTCTTATCATCTTTAATAGAGAGATCCACTTTTATGTTTAGATCACTTTTCACTTTTGCATTTCGACCTGTTTCAGAGACCGTGATAAACCTCATATTCTTCAACTTATAACCCATTCCAATCAGAAACTCATTGAGTGTAATTTCAGTAATCTGGTTGTTGGCAAAGCTCAGCGTGAGGTTACGCATGCGTTTGAATTCGAGATGCGAGGTAAGGCTATTTTTCCAGGTCATATCGATATTGAGTAATGGAGAAAATTGCTCTATCAAATTGACTCCATCAATTCTTTTATCTGAAACGAAGTTGCCATTCTCTATCAATGATGCAAACCCATTTGACTCCTGATAATTCAGATTACTCAGGTAGCTCCCAATGCTATATGACGATTGATAGCTATGTGATAACGTGATCGATTGGAATATATCTTTTATAAAATCCATTTCACTCAGACCGGTATAGGTGATGCGCCAGTTTGGCAATGGAATGGTTGGAAATGCATTGAGCGATACTTTATCTGGGCTCTTACCTGAATAAGCCGCAACAAAAGCCGGGATCAAAACCTCCTGAGAGGTGGCGCCATAACCCGTTGGGAATCCCGACTGATCATAGGTCCCTGGCCAGTTGGGGTTAGCCTTGGCCAGCCGCTCAGCCACCTGAAGCCGGTACTTCTTAAACTGATTAAACGTTGACGAGATGTGGTTGTTATCTTCAGTCTTAAAGGCGGTTTTGATCATTAAAAATGTCATACTGAAATTTCCATTGTCCTGAGGCGATGAGGTATGAAACAATCCATCACTACCTGCCTTAAAGAACTCTGAATGATTTGCAGCCTCCGATCTATCAGCTGAAATGTCTATGATAAAGTTTCGGATAGGCTCTAACCGCCCCTTCATCGTTAACGTTTTATTATGCCTTGTCTGATATGGATTATTTAACAACGTATCCTTAGTCAACCAATTATAAGCAACGGCATCAGATCGGATATCACGTTGACCGCCAAAGATAAATCCCAATCCCGGAGCACGATCACTCCAACGGTTACCCAACAGATCGGGAGTCGGTGTATACCCCGGAAGCAACATCGAATTATTATCAGAATAAGCAAATGAAAACTCTTTAAAGGAGAAAAGTAGCTTAGCAATCATAACAGCTGTCTTAGCAGGAACACTCAGTTCGTTCCACACCATTCCGCTTTTATTATTCGATGGTTGATTACTTTGTTTATTGCTTGCGCCGAAGCCAGGTTCTACAGCGAGGACTCTTCGCAAGAAGCCCCATTTATTAAACAACGTAGTGAATCGCAAGGTGGCATTTAATTGTTTCTGTGCAGCATTATCGATGGTATTTCCCAGACGCGGTTGCAACGACTTAGGCGAGGCCTCCCATCTAAACTGACCGGTATAACGAGCCGTACCGTTAATCCAGTCGAGAATCCATATTTTGCTAAAAGGTAAAGTATAGTTTACATTCGCAGTTTGAACATAATTGGTGAGTGTTCCAAAACGGAGTATCTCACTTTTAATACTATCACGTTTGCGCTGAAAGTCATCTGAATTCCGGTTAATTTCACCGAGGGGTTCATTTATATAGGCATCTGCATTAGCCTGAAAATCAAACTTAAGAGACTGAGACAGATCCCAAAACAATCCGTAAGTACGGGTCCAGTTCCATTTTTTATAATATACCGGATCGATGGCTATTTGGGCATCACTCTTGTTGCGCATTAACCGGACATCATACTCCCTATTCATATCGGTACGGAATGAGAAGGCTCGTGGGAAAAGATAGAAATTGAAGTCTTTAATAGCCTTTATAGAAGAGAGCAGGTCAATCTTTTCAAAGGGCTTAATATTTTTAGGATTACCGGCATAATTATATCCCAATCCGCCTCTATAAGTCTTTTGAATGTCGTAATCAATGTCAATATTCCGGTGAGTGATTTCAGAATAGGCATAAGTAAAATCGAAATTTTCAGGATCGTAAATCTTTGTAGCCCGATTGCTAGTAGCCAATCGCTCCTTATGTACATTAATCAAATTAAAGTTGCGCCGGATCGTTAGGTCTTCCGTCTTGTTCTTCAATGAATCCTGCTGACTCTTATTTAGTCGGTTCAATTGCTTTTGAAAGTCGACATCGGGATCAAGTGGATTGTATTCAGGCGTATTTTTTGACTCCGAATAGTCGAAATGCAATGGAATATGAACGCCTGATTTCTCCGGTAAGAACTTACCAAGCTCAATATTGGTCGCAAAGTCAAACTGAGTCACGGCCTCTAGCTGGCGTTCGTTTACTTTTTTCTCAATGCTCCCGAATCCCGGGGTGGAATGCATCCCTGAGATGGTTACATCTCCTAAGTCAGCCAGATTTGCACTGAGACGCCCCGTGGCCGCCCATGCCTGCTTTTCATTGAAATCAGTGAGACGCAATTCATTAACCCAGATCTCAGCTGACTTAACATCGCCATCATCTTTATCGTTAACCAACACCTTACGTGGATTCCGAATACCGATCATAAAAGCCTTAACATCACTGACACTAGGTGTTCCGACAACGGTTATTTTGTTATCACCATTACTTACGGTAAATGGACTAAGCATACTGACTCCCGGAGTCCTTCGTGAAATCATATCATTACGAAGTAGCTTAGTATTTACTAAATCCTCAAGTGTTATCTCAATGTTATTTGCGGTAGGCCAGATAACGTATGGATCGGCATTTGAGACATTCCATGGCGTAAAAGTAATTGGCATCTCGTATTCATAATAGTTGCCTGTAAAATCAGAACCCATCCTGATAAACAGTGTGAGGTCGCCCTTCTGAAGCTCTTTATTCGCATAGATCTTCTCACCGTGAACATACATCTTCAATTTTTTATATCGACGAAAGTCAAAGTCAGTCGTTTTATAAGAACCTCGTGCATCACCATCGGCAAGGTTCTTTACGCGCATAACCATTGCCTGCTCATTTAATCTTTGGAGATTGGTTGTCCCATAATTTATCTCTCTATCGATACCTGGCGGGATAACATAAGGGATAGGCTGACGGTTCCCATTCTCCTCAAAACTGACAGTAGAAAGCTCAAAGCCGGTTGGATCAGGATTTGGAAGTGGTGCATTAGTTACCTGAAGGCTCTTATCATATGCTCTCCATTCGCCACGAACTAACTCAAAAGTAGCAAACCTACAAACGATCTCCTCCTGAAAGTTTTTCATAAACATCCTGATAAAGCGAATGGAACGGAAGTCCTGAATGTTACCAACCACTTTATCCGGAGAGTGAATAGGTATTTTAAACTGATACCATGTCACCTCACCAACTTTTCCATTTTCAAGTGGGATTCCACTTGCTATACGCTTATCCGCAATGTAGTTCTCGCCTACATTCATATGACTCGGTTGCAGATCTATCTTATACTGAAAATACCGTTCCGTTTCGTTAAGCGTATTATCATGGTCAATGTCTTCTGTATTGGGATAGTTTGTCGCCTGAGTAGAATATAGTTCATTTGATTGCTCTGAAGCTGGTGAGTTAGCTTCAGCTCCGGTATATCGTTTGTATCGTGCTGAAATTGAACTGAAGTTCGGATCGTTATCATAGTCGGATCCTCTGAAATAATGATAGTCATCATTGGCAGGATCTTTTTCTGCAGAAAGATAAGCAGCTGATGAATTCCCAAATAATTTTGAGATCTTATCCAGATAAGTACCTTTAAAAAATGTGCGTTCGTCTGTATCAGCCAAACCATCATATCCTACATCCTGATATTTACGAGCAGTGACATTATTATCGAAGGTTTGAACCAATGCCTGGATCTTCGGAACTCTTCCCCATATAGTAGTATCAACATTTACAACATCCTGTGTTGCAGGGAGTCCATTTTCAAAGCCTTTCCGACCATCCCGTAAAAGATCTTCAGAAACATCCCCCAGGTTTAGATAGATCTGTCCACCTTTATGATTCTTGTTTTCTGAAAAAGGATCCATCATCCAGAATTCTATATATTCCACATTGGCCGCATCAAAGTCTGAAGTCTCTACTTTCCGCATAATTCCGCCCCATCGGGTTTCGGGATAGATTAATTTACCATCAGCTCCAATACCCGCGGATAATCCCGGAACACCTTCGACATCAAAGTTATAAGGACCTCGTTCGGCAGGATAATAAGCCATGTTTAAAATCGGAAGATTTACCGGTTGATTGTTTGGTGGATCCGTGTTGGGAAACACCTCTTGCTCGCTTACAGCTCTTACGCTGTTTCGTGATAGTTCGTCACGATCTATATTCCGTGGACGAATACTACTATTTCGATCGTAAAAAAGTGGATCTATGATATACCATGACAATAATGCACGGTTAAAGCCATAGCGCAGACCTGTTCCGGGAGCAGCCTCGGGGAACATCTCAGGTTGTACCTGCCCCTGTGGAGTAGAGGCGAGAAACCATAATGCCGGATTCTTCAAATCGATGGTCGACTTGCTTCCTTCAAAATCGTCTATGTATGAAGTTCCTGCAGTTCCAACTGTTCGTGAATGCCCTGGTAAAAATTGAGCAAATTCACCACTCATCGTAATTTTGGAAGGAACCTTTGTGCTTATAAATGGCAATTTATTAACCAATCTGGTAAGAAAACGTGACTCATGTTGATAGTTAAAATCCGCACCCCAGATAGTGTTAGAGATAGGTTCGTTTCCAAAGTTAACTTTTGGAGTTAAGGGCTTTTCTGACAAGTTCATGATCGTAGCCCCAATGTTGAAATCCTTATTCACCCTATGATCAATACGAGCACCCAGTAACGTCTGGGTCTGCACATTAAACATGGCATTGTTCTCCATAGAGATATTAATAGGCGTTCCGGAATTTAGAATCCCTTCATTGATAATCCGAACCCGCCCAAGCGTATAATCCACAGTATAATCAATATTCTCAGCAAGCGGAATCCCCCCAGCTGTCACTTTTACAGAGCCCTGCGGGACATTGTATGCATTAAGATTTATCTCAGAACCGGTAGCCGATTTATATTGTCCGTCCAGAACAAATTTATTTTTATCAGGATACTGCATAGCTCCACTCTTTGGCAGCGTATAGAGGGAGTCGTAACACAATTTATCAGCCAGTACCGGATCGGCCAATTTAGATCGCAGATAATTTCCAAAGGGTTCCTTCACCGTAAAGAAGATACGACCATTGCTGCTTTGGATAGTACCACCCGCATAATAGGCACTATCTATAAAGTCGAATTGACCATCCGGATTGGGATTGTATTGTACATCAAGATTATCGAGATTGAGCACTCTTAACAATGGGACGCCCTTAATCGAACTCGAGCCTTCAGACAGATATGAGGTGGGGACGCCATTATTATTACCGGCATACAGAATGTTAAATATAAAATCCTGTTTATTGATTCGATAAGCACCAATATTATAAACGTTTTTCATCATCAGATTCCACATGGGAATATGTGAATTGAGTGCTGTGCTTTTCAGCAGTTTGACCATTAAACAGTTTGATGACCCAATGTTTTCATCGGAGAATTCTCCAACTTTATAGATTTTGTTATCTCCCAGCTGAGTATATTGATACGCAACAGCCAAAACCTGATTGGAACTCAGGGTTGTATTTAAGGAGATAAAGCCGAGTTTGCTATTGAAACTATATTCTGTTGGATTCAACTTTCGGGCAAGTTCAACCTTCTCAAAGTCGAGTCCTCCAGTCATTCTTTTTGCTCCGGTCAGATAATCAGATACTCCATTAATATTCCGAACAAGGCTTATATCAAGTCCTGATACCAAATCATTTGCGTTATTATCCGGATAGTTATACAGATTATTGCCATGAATGTTTTTATTGTATGGACTGCGTTCAGCCAGATCAGCAAAAGCAACAATATTTCTGTTTTCGTTTACGGCAGGACCAATATTTGTAACCCAAACTTCAATCTTTGAAATGTTAACATTAGAGGTAACGATAGGTAATGTTTTTAAGGCCCCATCGTAATGGTCTCTAAAGTATTGAGAAATGAAAAAGTGTCTGTTTTCTTCATAATCGAGTGCGGCAAGTTTAAACTTGGTGGTTTGAGCACCGCCTTGAACAGTAATGTTTGATGTTTTGCTCTTTTGTTGAGAGAAGACTGTAGTAACAGTGGTTTTACCAAACTGTAATTGGGTCTTTAATCCAAACAGACTTTGATTTCCCGTTATCAATGTCCCATTTAAAGGAAGGCTGACATCACCGGCCTCTATCAACTTAATAATCTCATCCTCTTTACCTTCGTATTTTAGTTTAAGTTTATTTTCAAATTCAAAGGTGCTCTCTGTATTATAGTTGGTATTGAATTCAATTTTGTCGCCAATCTTAGCAGCCACACTCATCTGTATCTTTTCTTTGAAATCGAAGTTTGTTGTACGACGATTACGAATACTGAGGGCCGGGTTATTGTTGCGATTAGAGAGTATCCCGAAACTAAGTTCGGCTGCACCTTGTGGTCTGATATCTATCACATTACTTCCAAAAACCCGTTCAAATACATCCCCTCCCACTGTCATCTGAGGAATGGTACGAAGGTTGTCATTCTGGCCTGCAGTCTGCGAACGCTCAAACCAATAGTTGCGCAGTGCTCGTTCAGTATCATATTTCTGATACTCTTTAAAGTCGAGGACTACCGGTCGTCTGAATTCGTAAGCTCCAATCTTTCGGCGAATGGTGTACTCTTTGGCGATGGGGTCGTATTCAAGTTCTTCGGTGATATTAGAAGGATCTCTCAGAAATAACGGGCTTTTCGATCTACGCCCACTTAATGTATCGGTCTGATCTTTGAATGGAAAACGCAGCTTTATGCTATCTTTTTTTAAGGTATCATCATTACTCATCAGCGGCCTGATAGATGGCCGTACCATCTTTTCAGCTGCATTTGATACCCAAACTACAGAGAGCACGAGTAGAGCAAAAGTAAATCCGAGTATATTTTTTATTAGACGCTCCAAGACAATTTTTTTGATGAATATAAAAATTGGGCTGAACCAATTACTGTTCCAAAAAGGACGAGGTAATCATTCATAACAATCACAGAAAAGAGCGAACGACTTAAATATACAAGCAAAATAAAACGTTATAAACGGTAATACAATACGCAATGATCAATGTAGAACTTTATATGTTTATAGAATTTTTAGTGCCTGTTTTATTAAGTCCTCAACACTCATTAACCCCTCGCTTGTTTTTAATAATTTATCGAGGGTCTTTTCGACCAAATTCTTCTGGAAACCCAGCATTACTAAAGCAGATAACGCTTCAGTACGCGTTGTATTGTTAACTGCAGAAGGAATATCTTCAATTATTCCCTCCTTATCGATTTTATCGAAAAGATCAATTACTATTCGTTGAGCAGATTTAAGACCAATGCCTTTAACTTTTTGTAATACTCCTGCATCGCGATTAGTGATAGCTTGTTTAATTTCATACGTACTCAATGAAGATAAAATCAAACGAGCAGTATTCGAACCCACCCCTGATACTGTGATGAGTAATCTGAATAGTCGACGTTCACTTTCATCCGCAAAGCCATACAATAACTGTGCATCTTCTCTTACAACATGGTGGACTAATATACGCCCTTGTGGCTTATCTTTTAACTTAGTAAATGTATTCAAAGAAACATGGAGGTAGTAACCTACTCCGTGACAGTCAACCACAATATATGCTGGGTTGATTTCTGTAAACCGGCCTTCAAAATAATCATACATACCTCATACATTTTTACTGATGGCAACAAAAATAACATTTTTATTCCACAGCATAAACGAATCACAACATCTATTGTGTACTATTTAAAGTAAAAATCTGATAAGCAACAATAATTAATTTTCCCTTATCTCATCTGTTTTTTTACGTTCTGTTTTCATTTGTATATATAGAAACTCTAAATTTACGCTGTATTATTTTTCCCAATCACATAATATCTTTATTCTTCATGAAAACCCTTACACACCTTGGAGTTACTGTTTCTCTCTTCTTAGCACTAAGCATCACCGCAATGCCTGCTTCTGCTCAAAAGAAAACTGACAAGCCCGTCACTCCTCAGTCACAAAATCCGGCTACTCCCGGAACACCACCAGCTTCTACTCCTACTCCTCAAAAAGGGCCAAAACCTTACAAAGAAATCATTACTGCCAAGGCAAAAACAAGCAAAGGACTCTTTACGGTTCATAAAGTTGACGATAAATTTTACTTTGAGATTGCTGATTCATTAATGAATCGGGAATTTATAACAATCACACGTATTTCGAAGACCTCAACAGGTGCTGGTTTTGGCGGTGAAATGG
>JAHEYR010000142.1 GCA_023251485.1 Bacteroidales bacterium | reverse complement strand
TTAGGTTTTTGGTTTGCTGATGAAACCGGGTTTTATTTTCAGACAGGTAGTGTAAAAGAGTTTGTCCATCAACTGGAGCTTAACCCCAAGACGGAAGTCTGTTTCTACAAACACGAAGGTATGATCGGCACTATGTTGCGTATAGCCGGTGAAGTAGAGTTTATTCATGACCGTGCATTGAATGAACGGGCGCTCAACGATCGTCCTTTCCTAAAAGGATTCGGGCTAACCATTGATAGTCCCGGCTTAGTAATCTTTCGTATTACGCATGGAAATGCTCACTTTTGGACGGTGGAAAATAATCTGAAGCCTAAAGAAATAATTACGTTTTAAATAGAGAGATTCCCTTATCTATTATGCTAAACGGAAACAGTTATATAAAGCACTGAACTTGAGCAATGTTTTGTGTAACTGTTTTGGGATTTAGCATAATTGAATTGGCCTTTGGCGTTTGATAATTAAGCTATAAAAATAATTCTACTCAATCAATGATTCCACGAATTGAAACAATCCCCTCGAAGATACTAATAGGTAAACGGCTAAAGATGTCAATCACTACTGACCGGACTTTTGAGTTATGGCGTAGTTTCATGCCACATCGAAATGATATAAGAAACAGGGTTTCAACAGATCTCTTATGTGTCCAGTCTTACGATCATACCTTGCCATTTAAGGATTTTAATCCCGGTACTGAGTTCGAGAAATGGGCTGCTGTAGAAGTTTCAGTCATAGAGGAGCTCCCTGAAAATATGGAAGTCTATTCTTTGAAGGGCGGCTTATATGCTGTTTTTATTTACAAAGGAGTTCCCAGCGACTTTCATAACATGTTTCAATATATTTTCTATTCATGGTTGCCGGGTTCGGAATATGAAGTAGATCAGCGAGATCATTTTGAAATACTTGGTGATAAATATAAAAATAACGACCCTGACTCAGAAGAGGAAGTTTGGATTCCGATAAAAAGAAAGGAATAACACCCGCAACTGATCTTATGTGTGGGTGTTATTCCTGTTTTGATTTAATCCGTTCGAATATACGACTTCATTTACTTGAGTAAATGACTGATCGGTATAGCATTCCAACCATCAATAATAAGATGTGCCTGTTTATCCTGAATGTATTGCGCCGAGACTTCTATTGTAACCACTTTTGTCTCACCGGGTAACAACGAGAAAAAGTTGTCGGAATAATAAGCCGGATGGATGCTATGCCCTAATGCATCGTTCAACTTTAATTGTGTGAAAAACGAAAGCGTGTTTGTTGAATTCGTTACTGTTGCCTGGATAAAGTAAGTATCATTTATTCGTTTTAGGGTATGCTTTAGTCCTAAGTTTACTTTCGCCAGTTTATTGATTTCCTCAAAGCCTGAAACAGCAGGTCCTGTCATGGACCAGGCGCCTTTATACTTGTCGTTTGACCGCCAGTAAAAAGCATCTGAAACCACGTTGCCCTGTCCATCTTTCAATTTGAGTTTAATAAAGTGCACCTGCCTGATTGTATCAGGAAATGTTATTTTTAAAGCATCATTCACCACTCCATCTGCAGGAATATTTATATTCTTTTGTTGCGCAGATATCAGTTTGCTATTAAGGTCGTATAACATTGCTTCGACGGAGTAATTATTGAATGTTTTGCGATAATCATTATAGACGGAGACTGTGTTTTTAAGATAGTCGAACTGCGGATGCAGTGGGGCTAGTCCATTTTGAGAATAATACAAAGCAGCAGTGGGCTCTAAATACCAATCATATAGGCGGGATGCTGTTTGTGGCAATGGACTATTGTGATACCAAAAGAGGTATCCTGATGTATAACGATCACCATAGCTGAACTTATTGTAATTCCATACTTCCCATATTGAACGATAATTCATCGCTCCTATAAACTGTGCTTTCTTTGCATATTCCTCTATAGATGATGATTTGCCAAACTGATTTACTGCCTCGTTGTATTTGGTAGTCATCTGATGAAACCCATTTCCGTCGAGATAGTTCCATACACTATCATTGATTGGCCACAAATCTTTTTCAGGCATCATCGCTTTTAATGATTCGACTATTGGTAAACAGGGTGTGCCATATTCCGGGTTAAACCCATCGACCCGGCTGCCTCTATGTGAGGCTGTGTTTTCGAAATATTGCATTGGGTTTTCATACTTATAGGGACTGCCGTCGTGCACTCCGCAGCATTCAGATTGCTCCTGATAGCCACGTGTAGGATCCAACTGTTTCATTAGATGTTCGGTTCCGGGGATTTCTTTGGATTCGTTTGACGCCACATAATAAGCTACAGAAGGATGATTGCGTATTCTCTTGACGGTACTCGTTAGGTTTTTGAAGTATAATGCGGTATCTGATGGGAAGCGGGTATCTCCTGTGAGCCAGAATTCGTTCCAAACTAATAACCCAAATTGATCGCATAACTGATAAAAATAATCAGATTCTGCAATACCACCACCCCATAGGCGTAGTAAATTAACACCAGCTTGCTTCGTATATCTTAATTCTGCATAGGTTCGTTCTTCGGTATTACGTAACATCGCCTCTGGCACCCAATTAGTGCCACGTATGAATATGGGCTGCCCATTTACATAAAAACGTCGTGATTGATCCGGCGTATTTTGATCAGAGGATATCTCACGGATACCAAAACGAGTGGTGATGGCGTGACTTATAGTCTGCGATGGACTTATAAATTTAAGTGCTAAGGTATAGAGATTTTGTTTTCCTTTGTTGATGGGCCACCAGAGCTTTGGATTTGAAATAATCAACTGTTTATAATCTTCGGGACTAAAGGTTATTGTTCTTCTTTCATTTGCTGCGAGCGTGATGTTTTTTTGAAAATTGATGTTGTTTTCTGTAATACTACCAGATAATATCCCTTTTTGTTGTTGGTTAGAGGCATTGGTTACTTCAACCGATATGGTCTGTTTTGAAGAGGTTGTATCCGGTAAAGGAAGTTTGGTTTTGATAAAAGCATTTTCCAAAATAACATCTCCGGTGGCATAAAGTTCTACATCTCGCCAAATACCAGTGTTGCGGTCTCTTATGCCGTCAGGTGCTGTAAAATCCCAACCTACACTCATTAACATGGTGACATTCTTGCCAATTTCTCCATCGCCACCATTATGATTTTCTCCAACTGCTCCCGCACGCGATTGTCCGGGTTTGTAATATGATCCAGGATTATCAACAGGTAGTATATCTACTGCAAGTACGTTTTCAGCTTTACGATTGACAATATCTGTGATATCAAAACTTTGACTGTTAAACATTCCTGCCATTTTTCCTAAGTTCTTTCCATTAACCCATATATCGCATCGATAATTGATACCATGAAACTTTATCCAGATTCGTTTATCTTGAAATGATGGGGGTATTTTGAATTCGGTACGAAACCAGTAATGATAGAACTCGCGACCGGCATCTGTTATATCGGGAATCAGCTTTCGGGATCTCCTATTATTGTCACCATAATAGGGCTCCGGATATGTCTTGTTTGCAACCAGACTGTTTAATATGGTGCCGGGAATAATGGCTGGCTGCCATCCTGTAGGGTGATTAAGAACGGATGATATCTCCTTGCCATTGTTATTGCTGTCATCTGCCCGCTTCATCTGCCATGTATAATTCCCTTGATGTCCTGCTGTTGATCGCAGGAATATGGAATGACTTGACGAAGGCTGTGATAAGTGATGGGCGGATTGCGATGAAACCTTTAGTATACTAATAGCAATTATAAAGCTTAGTATTAAAGAGAATTTGATCATTTTTTGCGCTTTATTTCGTGTTAAAGATAATAGCAGAAATTGTTAAAAATAGACATTCGTCACGTTTTGAAGTAGTTGTGTTGAATTAGTTTGAATGAGTTAGCAGCTTTAATAAATAAGCAGGGTAACTCTCTTTATCTAACGAACCATCACCATGGGTGATACTATCTCCGAAACAAACAATGTTGCTGCCGGGTAGCCCATGATCACACATATAGTCGTAAACTGAAAGAGCTATAAATCTGTATCCGTTTGGTGTAGGATGTATGCCGTCCGTTTTGTTTGTATTTGCTTCGTTCTGAATGAGAGAGTCTTTGTCAAGGCCTATTTTTCCAATATCAGCAAACCGTTGTCCAATATCTAATAAATGGATCTCGTTCTTTTCGGCAACTGCTTTAATGACGTCATTGACCTGCTTTCGCCTCCCGGCTACTCCTTCGGGTAGATAAAATGCTGCAGGGTGTCGGGTTAACAAATAAGGCTCATAAGCAGGCAGTATTGTCATCAATAGTACTTCACTACCACTATCCTTGATCTTAGAGATTAACTGTGTTAGGTTTTGTCGATATTGGCCAAGCGGTACATGTTTTATGCTGTTCATGTCGTTGGTGCCGCCCATTAAAATGGTGAGCTTAGGATGGTAGGATAAACAGTCTTTGTCGATGCGGTTAAGAAGATCAACGGTATTATTTCCTCCTATCCCGGCATTGACTATTCCTATTTTATCATTTCTGTCATCTGCTTTTTTAGCTTGTTGTTGAATCTTCTGAACCGTGTGTGAAAATGCATATTTTGACATGGCTATCCCCACAAACGAAGCAACCATATTTTTCAATATCTGTCGTCTTTGAAATTTCATAATAATAAATGTTATGAGGCTCGATCGTCTCTTATTTGGTTGGTCGTAGCGGCACCCATAAAACGGCATCTGCTACTACTATACCATCAGCACCTTCGTTTGAAACCTGGACATATGTTTTTTTGCCTGACGGGAAGTGATTAATGCCTAAAGACACCCATTCTCCCGAGGTCTGGCCTATTACTTGTATGTCGTTTTTGTGTATCTGTTTTTGTATAACCTTCTTGCCATCATAGATTTGAATATTAATGATGCTACTACTGTGTTGGACTTTAGGACAATAAATATAGATTTGATATTTGCCAGGATATTGTATTGTCGGAATAAACTTTATTTGGGCATTTGACGATAATGTATCAACCAGAAAGGACGGGCCATAACCTCCATTGGTTTCTCTTTTCCATCCATTCGTCTTAATGATATGATCCTGATCGTCGTTATCAACCAATATTTCAGGTGAGCTATGATCAGCAAGCGGGTTGTTCTTTAATTCCGTCTGTAACTGTTTGATGTCTACCTGCTGCACTGATGTCTTTTTATCAATAGCCTGACAGGTTGCAATAGCAGCTGATTGTGCTAAAACCATAAAAACAGGTTCCATGCGGATAGATCCATAGGCCATATGACTGGCAGAAAGACAAACCGGTACTAACAGGTTTGTACACTCTTCATTTTTTGGTGTGATAGAACGATAAGCAATGGGATAGGGGCTAATGCCTTTTAATTGCACGTCCCCTTCGTTTTTCACCATTCCATTTACAATAATACGCTCAGCATTATGTGAATCCATGGTATAGGCAGCCTTTCCAATTTCATCAGCAACCACCTCTTTCCCCTGACAGTTGGCCTGTGTCATGATATATGCTCCCAACATACGTCTTGCTTCACGAACATACAATTGGGGCGTCCAATGATTATTATTTAAATACTCATCCTTAGGATATCCCCATTGCAGCATTTGGTTTCGTAGATGTTCGGGCATCCGGGTATCATGGCCTATGAAATAGAGCAATCCTTTGTTATAGTCTTCATGTTTCTTAATAATGCTATCTCTGGTTGCATAATCTCCATCAGGATACGCATAATTCATGCCGATCATATCTGTTGAAAAAGGACCATTATTATTAATGTCGGTTTTATGGTTTGGCATTGTATCCATCTTTAGAAATCCCCATAAATCCTTTGAAGGCTTTGCTGCAAGATAGCGCAATAATAATGCGTAATGAGTGGAGTCGTAATTCGTAGGTCGGGTTATCTCAATCCTATTTTGAGGGTCATTCGTCAAACATATCCTGAAGTTGTAGGCTTGGATTTTTTTATCACCACTTCCAATATTTGCTAATCTTTCAGGGCTTATACCCCATAGTAGACCGCTTTCTGGTTTGCCCGGGATCTTATATGGATCAATATTATCCGGAAACTGATGTTGATCTTTTAGTTGAACTCCATTAACCGTTTCGTGATAAACAGTATTTCCTTCTCTCCCTGTTGTATAGCTAACATCTGCTTTAGCCATCAAATCGCCTTCATAAGAACAATCAATAAACTGTTTAGCCTTTATGATTTGTCTTTCAGCAAGAGGGTCCAATGGACTTTCCAATTCGATAGACGTGATGGTCGTTCCGGTTTTGACTACTCCCTTGAGTCGGTGTTCATATAAAACTTTAAATCCTCCTCTTCTGACATAATCAAGGAAAATAGATTCTGCTACTTTGGGTTCAAAGGTCCATTGCTCAAACTTGTCATAATATTGACCGATACGGCGATAGAAGTCGCGGGCCAAACCTGTGACTACATATTTATTTCCTATGTCAGTATAGCCTAATCCGCCTGTTGAAAGTCCTCCCAAACGATTTCCGGGTTCAACTAATAAGACTGTCTTATTTAATTTAGAAGCAGTATAGGCGGCAATAACACCTGCAGAAGTACCTCCGTAAATACATACATCAATCTCAGTCCGACGGGACTGAGATTGAACATGTATGAAATTAAATAAGAACAAGTATAGTAAAAGAATATTCTTGTTCATAGCACACGATTAATTAGTAATCGTAAAGGTAAAAGTTTTATAATTCTTATCTGTACCAATTCCAACCACGGTGTTATTACTAGCTGTTGTCAGCGTAATAATGATTGTTTTATTGGAAGTCAATGGTGTATTTATGACCGGAATTAGAATATCTGTATACCAGCTCCCTGCTGGGATAGTGATACTCATTGGGGTTGGAACAGTATAATTTGTACCTGCTATAGCAGTACCTGATAATGTATACGTTACCACAACATCAAAGCTCTTTAACGTATTTACATAGACGCGTGCTGTTGTAGCTGGTGTTGCTGATACTTTACCTGAAGCTGAATTGGTAATTGTAGTTGATGCAGTACTTCCAGATCCGGTAATAGCAGTAGATGCGATGTAAACAGCATCTGTTATCGGAGGATATGTTTCATCTTTTTTGCATCCTGCAAAAGCTAAGCACACGAGGATAATAAATGAAAACAGCTTTATAACTTTATACGATCTCATCATTGGTTTTAATATTAATATCCTGGATTTTGAACTAAATTATGGTTGTTAATGACTTCTGTAGCTGGTAATGGCCAACGAACCCAATTAGGATTGGTAAAGCCTGTAACCGCTGCATACCTTCCGGTTCTTATCAGGTCATAGTATCTTTTGCCTTCGTACGCTAGTTCCGCAAACCGTTCCTTTTCAATCGCCAATCTTACTTCTGTCTGTGTTGCGGCACTGGTGTTACCAATGCCGGCTCTGTTTCTGATTTGATTTAATAACACAATAGCAGCAGACGTTTGACCTAATTCATTCAACGCTTCTGCTCTGAATAAAATAACCTCGGCTAATCGATAAATGATACGGTTGGGATCTTGATATAAAACAGTACCAACCAGTGTTCCCTGATATTTTGCAATGTAGGTTCTGTTGGCGTCGCGGTAGGGCGCAGGTGAGCTACCTGTGTTTTTATAGGTTGCAGAAGCCCTGAGGTCGTTTGCAGGTAAAGCGCTAAGCAATGCCGCAGAAGGCTGGTAGCGCCAGTTCCCTGCAGTATAAGAGCCTCCCAGCGGTAAAAACAGATCCGTAATACCATTTGAGTCTCCTTCCTGG
>JAHEYR010000141.1 GCA_023251485.1 Bacteroidales bacterium | reverse complement strand
TCAAAATTAGCTAAAATCTTATTGGTGGAGGGTTATCCTTCTTTTAAAATTCAATAGTATTTGCTGTTACCGCTTATTTAAAGAACTTATGTGCCCACCGCATTTTCGATTGGGTGTAGGGTGCATATTTAAATGGAGGGTCAAAAAAGGTTGCTGTTGATAGGATGCTTTTAGCATGCGACATCACTTCGAAGCTGTGTTTGCCATGATAACTGCCCATACCACTATTTCCTACACCCCCAAAAGGCAGGTCGGGATTCGCAAGATGAACCAGTGCATTATTGATTGCTCCACCTCCAAATTCGATGTGGTCGATGATAAACTGAGTGAAACGTTTGTCGGAACTAAATATATAACAAGCTAGTGGGTGGCGATTATGTCTTACGACATCAATAATTTCATTTTTTGAACTGTAGGTTAGGATTGGTAAAATCGGACCAAAGATCTCTTCTTGCATGATCGGGCTGTTCAGTGAAACGTCATCTATGAGTGTAGGTTCGATAAAAAGCTTCTCTCTGTTGAAGCCTCCACCATGTAAAATTGTACCTTGCGGTAAATAGCTCAGCAGTTTATCAAATCGTTTGTCATTAACAATGTGTGTGAGATTGGGGTTTTCATCATGGCTGGATCCATAAAATTCGATGATGCTCTTTTTCATCTCTTGAACGAAAGCTTCTTTCACTTCTTTGTGGATCAACAAGTAGTCGGGGGCTACGCATGTTTGTCCGGCATTGAAAAACTTTGACCAGATTAATCTTTTTGCGGCTACCTTAATGTTGACGTGCTGATCGACAATAGCAGGACTCTTTCCCCCAAGCTCTAATGTGACGGGTGTAAGGTGTTGGGCTGCCATCATCATGATCTGTTTGCCAACACGCTGGCTGCCTGTGAAGAAGATATGGTCGAACTTGTATTTTTCGATAAGTATAGGTCCTACCATTGCCCCGGGGCCGGAAACCACACTGATATATTTTGATTCAAAAGTTTCAGTTATGAGCTTTTCAATAATCGCGGCAGTATGTTTTGTGTTATCACTCGGTTTTAGAATGGTCGTATTGCCTGCAGCAATAGCTCCGACTAGTGGTGCAAATAGTAGTTGAAATGGATAATTCCATGGGCCAATAATCAGGACAACTCCCAGCGGCTCGAAAACAATTTTTGAAGAGGAGGGATGAAGTACCAGTGGCGTATGGACGCGGGTTTTCTTCATCCATGTTTTGAGATGCTTAATGGTGTGATTGATCTCTTCATACATCACACCCACTTCACTGGTGAAAGCTTCAAACGCAGGCTTGTGCATATCCTGATACAATGCATTTAGAATCTCCTGCTCATTGAGTGAAATTGCCTGTTTTAGCTTTCTGAGTTGAGCGATTCTGAATTCGTAAGATCGGGTAGCAGCACTATCAAAATAGTCTCGTTGACTTTGAAACACAGTTGCAATGTTTGATTCTGTTGCTGTCATGGTGAATTGTTTTATTCAATGTTGGCCTTAATGATTGGAGTTGTTGTTGATTTATAGTGTAGAAGTATTGGTAGACCTACTATAATTATTCAAACAATTGCTAAATATTTTACTTAATAGTTTGGGTTAAAATTAAACTTTCTTTTACTAAAAACAGCTACGACGGGCAATCTAAATTCGAGTTTAAGCGAAGAAACTTTGAAAAATCTTTAAGAAAGAAGCTTTTTATTTGTACTAAACTAAATACTTTTTTTGTTTTTGATTGTTTATTATTAGCATAATATTTCTCCTAATAATTATATTTGTGTTATTATTAATCTTTTTTTTCTGACTTAATGTAAAATATTAAAAAGATAATGTAACTTTGGAACTTCAATAAAAGGGGGAGATAAATAAGGAATTATTTTTGTCGAACTAAGTAAATGACAGACAAATGAACAAAGGAGAATTGAAAGACATGCGGTCGAATCTACAAAACAGCTCGCTATCGCAGCTAAGTAACCATCCAGATGAATATGTACGTCGTTTCGAAAGAATACGTACACATATTTTTGCTACTGCAGATGAAGGCACAAAAGCAATTGCGGATAGGGTTGAATCGTTAATAACAGAGAAGGCAGTAAAAGGCGAAATGTGTGTTTTAGGCCTACCTACCGGATCTACTCCAAAAGGGTTGTATGCCGAATTAGTTAGAAGGCATAGAGAAGAAGGATTGAGTTTCAAAAATGTCATCACCTTCAATCTGGATGAATATTATCCAATACAACCTGATCATGTTCAGAGTTATAACTACTTTATGTGGGATAATCTCTTCCAACATATTGATATTATTCCAGAAAACGTCAACATCCCTAAGGGTGATTATCCTCGTGAGATGGTTTCAAATCTGGGTCAGGAGTATGAGCGTAAAATAAAAGAGGTTGGCGGTATCGATCTTCAGATATTAGGTATTGGTCGTACAGGCCATATTGGTTTTAACGAACCAGGATCTCCTCCTAACTCTACAACCCGTCTGGTTGCTTTAGATAGTTTAACCCGTCATGATGCTGCAGGTGATTTCTCCGGTGAAGAAAATGTTCCTCGTTATGGTATCACCATGGGTGTTGGTTCTATCCTTGCTGCTCGCGAAATCTTTTTGATGGCTTGGGGCGAAGGCAAAGCTGAAATTCTAAAACGTGCGGTTGAGGGTCCTGTCAGTGATATCGTTCCTACTTCATTCCTGCAAAATCATCCTAATACAACAATTGTTGTTGATAAATCAGCTTCTGCAGAACTTACTCGTGTGAAGACTCCCTGGCTGGTAGGCCCTTGTGATTGGAATGATCGCTTCATCCGTAAGGCTGTGGTCTGGTTGTGCCAACAACTTGAAAAGCCTATCCTGAAACTGACTGATCGTGATTATAATGATAACGGTATGAGTTATCTGATTACAGAGCATGGCCCTGCTAATAAAATCAATATCAAGGTATTTAATGATCTGCAGCATACCATTACAGGATGGCCTGGTGGAAAGCCTAATGTGGACGACACTACCCGTCCGGAACGTGCCAATCCATATCCTAAAAAAGTAGTTCTATTCAGCCCACATCCTGATGATGATGTAATTTCTATGGGTGGAACTTTTGCTCGTTTGGTTGAACAAGGACACGATGTACATATTACATATCAGACTTCGGGAAGTATTGCTGTTTCTGATGATGATGCTGTTCGCTACCTCGATTTTGTAAACGAATTTAAGGAGATCTACAAGTTAGATTTTGACGCTAACAAGCCTTATATTGATGCTGTAGAATTCTATAAGACTAAAAATAAGTCTACGATTGAGCTTCGCACACTACTTGATGTAAAAGCTGCTATCCGTAGGGGCGAAGCTAAAGCTGCTTGTGGCTTTATTGGTGTACCCGAAGAGAATATCCACTTCATGAACCTGCCTTTCTACGAAACAGGTACTGTCAAAAAGAATCCTCCTTCAGAAATTGATATTGAGCAGACCATGGCATTTTTGAGAGATATCCAACCTCATCAGATCTATGCCGCAGGCGATCTAAGCGATCCTCATGGAACACATCGTGTATGCATTGATATCATACTCGAAGCTTTACACCGTATGAAGGAAGACGCATGGTTGCAGAATTGCAGAATCTGGTTGTACAGAGGTGCATGGCAAGAGTGGGATCTGGACATGGTTGACATGGCAGTACCTTTGAGTCCTGAAGAAGTTGAGATTAAACGACTGGCTATCTTTAAACACCAATCACAAAAAGACGGTGCCATGTTTATGGGTGCAGATAAACGGGAGTTCTGGCAACGTGCCGAAGATAGAAACAAAGCTACCGCCGAACTTTATGATAAGTTGGGTATGGCCGAATATGAAGCAATTGAAGTTTTCGTAAGATATCACTTGGTTTAGAAATAGATACCGGTTCGTGATAAAAAGTATCCGAACCGGTTTTTACTAAACTGAAGAATTTGTGTACGGAAGTGAAATATTCTCAGATACTTGCGGAGAATATTTTAACTTTGCTTTCTTTACGATGAACATATATGTCATGGTTTCAGACATATTTGAGAAGTGTATAAGGCTTTTTAGTAGTTTGGCGTTTTTATTAAAATAAGCTTATTATTTGGTTGGGAAATAAAGGAATATTAAACTGTTAATAATTGAAAAACCTGATATAAACAACATAAAGGAAATTTTATGGCACAATCAACTACAGTTAATACGAAAAAGGAAGCAAGTTATCTGGTCTCATTGACAATCATTGGGGTACTCTTCTTTATCTTTGGATTTGTTACATGGCTTAATGGTTCATTAATGCCATTTCTCCAAACTGCTTGTGAATTAACTACTTTTCAGGCGAGTCTCGTTACACTTGCATTTTACATTGCTTATTTTTTAATGTCACTTCCTGCATCTTTTTTGTTAAAGAAGACAGGTTATAAGAATGGAATATTTTTGGGATTGATTGTGATGGCAATAGGAGCCTTAATGTTTATTCCGGCTGCTTATTCCAGGCAATTCCTTGTCTTTCTAAGCGGATTATTTCTTCTCGGTTCAGGGTTGGCACTTCTGCAGACTGCGACTAATCCCTTCCTAACTATTATTGGCCCACGTGAAAGTGCTGCAAAACGAATTGCCATTATGGGTATCTGTAATAAGTTTGCAGGTTTTATCAGTCCATTAGTTCTTACTGCTCTTGTGATGCATGGTATGGAACGGTTTAAAGATAGTAACTTGGTGTTACTGTCATTAGATCAGAAAAATATATTATTGAATGAATTTGCAACCCGTTTAGTTGGTCCATACACGGCTATGGCAGTCATTCTTGTGGGCTTTGCATTCCTGATAAAATATTCACCCCTTCCTAACGAAATTTCAGGCATAGATGACGATGAACATGAAAGTTTAGTGGGATTTATTAAACAGATTCCAGCAGCCCTAAAAATTCCACATTTAGCCTTAGGTGTTGCAACACTTTTTGTTTACGTTGGCGTAGAGGTCATGGCTGGTGATAGCCTCACACAGTTTGGTCGAAACTTGAAACTTGATTATGCTCCAAGACTTACTTCATACACAATGGCCTTCATGGTGATTGGTTATATTTTAGGGATCATTTTAATTCCTAAATATCTGAAACAATCTAAGGCCTTAGTCATTTCTGCAGTTCTGGGAGTCCTTTTTGCTTTGGGAGCTACCCTGTCTTCAACAACCGATAATCAAATTTTTACTACGTTGTTCGGATGGCTCAATAATTTGCCTGGGTTTAATATTCCGCTCATCCCTAATGCAGTATTCTTTATAACGCTATTAGGCTTTGCCAACGCGATGATGTGGCCTGCCCTATGGCCTCTTGCATTGGACGGAGTTGGTAAATATACAAAAGTAGCATCAGCCTTGCTCGTTATGGGTATTGCAGGTGGTGCTATCATTCCTCCATCATATGCCAAGTTAGGACAGAGTTTTGGATTTCAGCATGCATTGTGGATTATGGTTCCAATCTATTTATTCATTTTTTATTACGCTGTAGCTGGGCACAAGATCAGAAGATAATTTTTTGGTTCTTGTTGTCTTAAGAAATTTAATATGGACTATCGTAAATGAGACTTTACTTCGTCGGTTTTTTAGAATAAATACTTAATGAAGACCGACGAAGTAAATACTTTCTACCCGTAGTAATCGGGATAAATGAAAGGATTCTTTCATAATTATGGGTCAATTTAAAAATAATTCTTCAAGTTAACGGGTAGATTGAAAAATCTACTCTAAGTTTGCCATTGATTTGTAAATGGAAGAGGAATTATTAAACAAAAAATATAACATTATGAAACCTACGTTATTAATACTTGCAGCAGGTCTTGGAAGTAGATATGGTGGATTGAAACAATTGGATAAATTAGGTCCAAATGGTGAAACTATTATAGATTATTCCATCTATGATGCCATTAGAGCTGGTTTTGGAAAGGTGATATTTGTCATTCGTAGAGATATTGAAGCAGATTTTAAAGAGGTTATTATCTCTAAATTATCGGGCAAGATAGAAGTTGACTATTGTCTGCAAGAATTAGAGTTTCTGCCGGAGGGCTTTACATTGCCTGAAGAACGTAAGAAACCTTGGGGTACTGCACATGCTGTATTGATGGCGGCAGATAAGATTAATGAGCCTTTTGGAGTTATCAATGCAGACGATTTTTATGGAGCCGATGCTTTTAAAGTGTTGAGTGGCTTCTTTGCAGAACTTGAAAGTGATGATCAGAACCTCTATTCGATGGTTGGGTATCATGTTTGCAACACCTTATCTGACTTTGGTACTGTTTCAAGAGGTGTATGTGCTGAAAATGAGCAACATTATCTGGTTTCTGTTACAGAGCGTACTGCTATTGAACGCGACGAAAAAGGTATCGCATATAAAGAAAATGGCGAACTGGTTTATATTCCTGATGAAACCATTGTATCAATGAACTTTTGGGGCTTTACCCCCAATATATTTAGAAAATTAAAAGATGGCTTTACTGCCTTCTTAAAAGAAAATATTAACAATCCTAAGTCGGAATTTTTTATTCCTTCTGTAGTCAACAGGTTAATCGAAACCAAAGAGACCGATGTTAAAGTCTTGCGTTCAAACGCACGTTGGTTTGGTGTTACCTATCGTGAAGATAGAGAACTAGCAGTTTCGAAAATCAGGGAGTTGGTCAAAGAAGGGGTATATCCTGCTGACCTTTGGAAGTAATTATTACAGTACAATGCAAGATCAAATAGCAACTATTTTTGCTCAATTTAAGACTGATACACAAATTAAATCGTTTAAAGCATTTGGATCGGGTCATATAAACGACACACTTTTGATAGAGTCAGTTGGCGATTCTAACCCAGATTTCGTTATCCAACGTATTAATCATCACATCTTTAAAGATGTTCCCGGCTTGATGCGAAATATAGAACTCGTAACTAACTTTATTCGGAGTTATCTGGAAACCGTTCCGGGATCTGATCCAAACAAAGAAGTTTTAACACTTGTCTATACCCACAGCGGCAAAACCTATTATCAGGATGTCGATGGCAACTATTGGAGATGTTATCTATTTATCCCTGACACGAATAGCTTCGATAAAGTAGATAGCAGAGCGATGGCTTTAGAAGGAGGACGTAGCTTTGGTAAGTTTCAGTCGATGTTGGCAGGATTGGATCCTAAGTTGCTAACAGAAACGATTCCGTTTTTCCATGATCTGGAAAAAAGAATGGAGACTTTTCGTGAGACTGTTAAGCGCGATCCTGTTCAAAGAGTTGCGAAAGCCTCTGCTGAGATACAGTTTGTTGAAGAGCGAGCCGAAGAGTTACTTGAGATCACCCGAAAGATTAACAAAGGACTTATTCCTTTACGTATTACGCATAACGATACGAAGTTCAACAATATTCTGTTTGACGCAAATAATCATGCACAATGTATTGTCGACTTGGATACAGTGATGCCAGGATCTGTTTTACACGACTTTGGTGATGCCATCCGTACCGGAACTAATACAGGTGCAGAGGATGAGGCTGATTTGTCAAAAGTGAGCATGGACATCGAGTTGTTCAAGGCATATACAGAAGGCTATCTGAGTGAAGCCCACAATTTTCTTACTCCTATCGAAATTGAGAACCTTGCACTATCGGCAAAGTTTATGGTATTTATCATCGGATTAAGGTTCTTGACGGATTATATTGATGGTGATAACTATTTCAAGGTTCATCACCCTGAACATAACTTACAGCGCAACAGAGCTCAGTTCCAACTTCTGAGAAGTATGGAACTACAGTTTGAAGATATG